>NZ_JAOCAT010000019.1:0-144016 GCF_029839485.1 Achromobacter sp. GD03932 | reverse complement strand
TCGGATTCCGTCGGGCTTATCGACGCCCCGCGCCCCGCCGGCCCCCGACGCGACTGGCTCGGTCGGTTGAAACTTTACGGGCGCTGGGGCGGGTGGTTTGCTTGGCGTTCTTGGCGTTCTTGGCGCCGGTGGCGGTTGGCGGAAGATCTTGCGGGGCCCGCCCCAGATCGGCCGCGCGGGCGGCCGATCTGGGGCATACGCTTGGTCTTGCGGTTGTGGTCGCTGTCGCTGTCGCGAGCGCTGCAAGCTGGTGCCGTGCTTCCAGGTGGTGCCCGCGGTGCGCCCGCTTCTTACTTCGATGCCACCGTTTCCGGCGGCACCGGATTCTCCCAGCCGCCGCCGATGGCGCGGATCAGGCCTACTGCGGAACGCGCTTGTTCCCCACTCAGTTGCACCGCGACGCGTTGCTGCAGCAGGACGCTGCGGTCGGCTTCGATGACGTCCAGGTAGCTGATGGAGCCTTCGCGGTACTGCGTGTGCGAGAGCTTGGCGGCGCGGGCGGCGGCGTCGACGGCGGCGTCTTGCGCCTTGGTCTGGTCGGCCAGGATGCGCAGGTTGGCCAGGTTGTCTTCCACTTCGCGGAACGCGTTCAGGATGGTCTGGCGGTAGACGGCCACGTCTTCCTCGTAGACGGCGCGAGCGCGGTCCAGGCCGGCCTGGCGGCGGCCGCCGTCGAAGATCGGCATGGACAGCGCGGCGCCGACCAGGGGGCCCAGCAGGAAGGTGCGGCTGGACCACTGGAACAGGTTGCCCAGGTCCGAGGATTCGTAGCCGAAGGCGCCGGTGATGTCCAGGCGCGGGAAGAAGGCGGACTTGGCCGCGCCGACGCGGGCGTTGGCGGCGGCCATGGCGCGTTCGGCTGCGGCGATGTCGGGGCGGCGTTCCAGCAGGCTCGAGGGCAGGCCGGCGGGGATCGACAGCGCGACCTTCTGGATGGGCTGCTCGGGCATGGCGAAGTCCGACGGGGCGCGGCCCAGCAGTACGGCCAGGGCGTGTTCGGAGGCGGCGCGGCGGCGGTCGATGCCCAGGGCTTCGGATTGCGCGCTGGCCAGTTCGGCCTTGGCGCGGGCCAGGTCGAGTTCGCTGATGTCGCCGGCGTCGTAGCGGCGCTGGATCAGTTGCAGGGTGTCGGTGCGCAGCTTGACCGTCTGGCGGTAGAGCTGCGATTCGGCGTCCTGTTCGCGCACCAGGAAGTAGGTGGTGGCGACGTCGGCCTGCAGGGCCAGCAGCACGGAACGGTATAGGGCTTCGCTTTGCTGGGCATCGGCGCTGGCGGCGTCGTAGGTGGAGGCGACGCGGCCGAACAGGTCCGCTTCGTAGGACACGGCGCCTTGGGCGCGCCAGGTGGTCACGGGGCTGGTCGGGGTGCCGTCGGGCAAGCCCTGCGACACGGCCGAGGGGCGCTGGCGGTTGGGGCCGAAGGCGGCGTCCAGGTTGGGGAAGAAGCCGGCGCGGGCTTCGCGTTGCAGCGCGCGCGACTGGGTCAGGCGGGCGGCGGCGGCCTGCAGGTTCTGGTTGGCCTTCTGGGCTTCTTCCTGCAGCTGGTTCAGGCCTTCGTCGCCGAATACCTTCCACCAGGCGCCGCGCAGCGCGTCTTCGGACGGCTCGGCGGTTTTCCAGGTGCCGGCCTCGGAAGCGGGCAGGGCGGCTTCCTTGAAGGCCGCGGGCACCGCGGCCGAGGGGCGTTCGTAGGTGGGGCCCACCGCGCAGCCGGCCAGCACGAGCAGGACGGCAAGCAGGGCGGAACCGCGGGTCAGTCTTTTGATCATGATGACTATTCTCTTGTGGGCGCCTCCCGCCTGCGGGGCGGAAGGCGCTGTCTAGCTACTCTGGTGGTCCGGCTCAGGCGTGATGTTGCGGGGCCGGCGGCGCGTTCGGGTCCAGGTGCGGTACGCACACGGGAGCCTCGTGCGGTGCGGCGGAGTGCAGGGTCTTGCCGCCCAGCGTGCGCAGCAGCACGTAGAACACGGGGGTCAGGAACAGGCCGAACAGGGTCACGCCCAGCATGCCGAAGAACACGGCGATGCCCATGGCCTGGCGCATTTCAGAACCCGCGCCCGAGGACAGCACCAGCGGCACCACGCCCATGATGAACGCGATGGACGTCATCAGGATGGGGCGCAGACGCAGGCGGCTGGCCTCGATGGCGGCGTCCAGGGGACTGCGGCCGTTCATTTCCAGTTCGCGGGCGAATTCCACGATCAGGATCGCGTTCTTCGCCGACAGGCCCACCAGCACCATCAGGCCGATCTGCGTGAAGATGTTGTTGTCGTTGCCGGTCAGGTAGACGCCCGTCAGCGCGGCCAGGATGCTCATCGGCACGATCAGGATCACGGCCAGCGGCAGGGTCAGGCTTTCGTACAGCGCGGCCAGCACCAGGAACACCAGCAGCACGCTGATCGGGAACACCCAAAGGCCGGCGTTGCCCGCCAGGATCTGCTGGTAGGTCAGGTCGGTCCATTCCATCTTCATGCCGCGCGGCAGGGTTTCGGCGGCGACGCGTTCGGCCGCGGCCTGGGCCTGGTCGGACGAGTAGCCGGGCGCCGGACCGCCGTTGATGTCGGCGGCGGTGTAGCCGTTGTAGCGCACCACCATTTCCGGGCCGAAGGTCTGGTTGACGGTGACGAGCGAGGACAGCGGCACCATTTCACCGGCGACGTTGCGGGTCTTCAGTTGCAGGATGTCGTCGGCGTGCGCGCGGAATTGCGCGTCGGCTTGCGCCCGCACCTGGAAGACGCGGCCGAAACGGTTGAAGTCGTTGACGTACATCGAGCCCAGGTAGATCTGCATGGTGTCGAAGACTTCCGTCACCGGCACGCCCAGCTGCTTGGCCTTGACGCGGTCCAGGTCCACGTCCAGCTGCGGCACGTTGATCTCGTAGCTGGAGAAGGCGGGGCCCAGTTCCGGCGTCTGGCGGGCCTTTTCCAGGAACGCTTGCTTGGCCTTGTCCAGCTCGGCGTAGCCTGCCGCGCTGCGGTCTTCGATCTGGAACTTGAAACCGCCCAGCGTGCCCAGGCCCATCACGGGCGGGGGCGGGAACACGGCGATGAACGAGTCCTGGATGGCCGCGAACTTCTGGTTGAGCGAGCCCGCGATGGCGTCGCCCGACAGCGCGGCGTTCTTGCGCTCTTCGAAGGGCTTGAGCATGACGAACACGATGCCGGCGCTGGAGCTGTTGGTGAAGCCGTTGATGGACAGGCCGGGGAACGCGATGGTGCTCTGCACGCCGGGTTCCTTCAGGGCGATGTCGCTCATGCGGCGGATCACCGAGTCGGTGCGGTCCAGCGAGGCGCCGTTGGGCAGCTGCGTGAAGGCGATCAGGTACTGCTTGTCCTGCGCGGGCACGAAGCCGCCGGGCACCAGGTAGGAGACGCCGACGGTGGCGGCCACCAGCACGGCGTACACGCCCATGGCGCCGGCCTTGCGGCGGATCACGCGGGTCACGCCCGTGCCATAGGACTCGGACGCGCGGCCGAACATGTTGTTGAACCAGTTGAAGAAGCGGCCGAAGATGCGGTTCATGCCACGGGTCAGCCAGTCGGGCTTGTCGTGGTGGCTCTTGAGCAGGATGGCCGACAGCGCGGGCGACAGGGTCAGCGAGTTGAAGGCCGAGATCACCGTCGAGATGGCGATGGTCATGGCGAACTGCTTGTAGAACTGGCCGGTCAGGCCCGTCATGAAGGCCAGCGGCACGAACACCGCGCACAGCGTCAGCGCAATGGCGATGATGGGGCCGCTGACTTCACGCATGGCGCGATAGGTCGCATCGCGCGGACTCAGGCCCGCCGCGATGTTGCGCTCCACGTTTTCCACCACCACGATGGCGTCGTCCACCACGATGCCGATGGCCAGAACCATGCCGAACAGCGACAGCGCGTTGATGGAGTAGCCGAACATCAGCAGCAGGGCGAAGGTACCCACGATGGAAACGGGCACCGCCAGCAGCGGGATGATGGAGGCGCGCCAGGTCTGCAGGAACAGGATCACCACCAGCACCACCAGGGCGATCGCTTCCAGCAGCGTGGTCACCACGGCCTTGATGCTGGCGCGCACGAATTGAGTGGGGTCGTATTCGATGCGGTATTCCACGCCCGGCGGGAAGTCCTGCGACAGCTCGGCCATGGCGGCGCGCACCTGGCTGGACACGTCCAGCGCGTTGGCGCCCGGCGACTGCATGATGCCCATGCCCACCGCCTGCTTGTTGTCCAGCAGCGAACGCAAGCCGTATTCCTGTGCGTCCAGTTCCACGCGGGCCACGTCCGACAGGTGCGTCACGGCGCCGTCGGGCGAGGTCTTCAGGATGATGTCGCGGAATTCCTCTTCGGTCTGCAGGCGGCCGCGGGCATTCACGTTCAGTTGCAGCGGCACGTCGCCCAGCGTGGGGGAGGCGCCGATGACGCCGGCGGCGACCTGCACGTTCTGTTCGCGGATGGCAGCGACCACTTCGCTGGCGGTCAAGCCGCGCTGGGCGACTTTCTGCGGGTCCAGCCAGACGCGCATGGAATAGTTGCCCGAGCCCCACACCGTCACTTCGCCCACGCCGGTGATGCGGGCGAGGCGGTCCTTGACGTTCAGGATCGCGTAGTTGCGCAGGTAGGTGATGTCGTAGCGGTCATTGGGCGAAATCAGGTGCACCACCAGCGTCAGCGTGGGCGAGCTCTTGGCCGTGGTCACGCCCAGGCGCTGCACGTCCGGCGGCAGGCGCGGCAGCGCTTGCGACACCCGGTTCTGCACCAGTTGCTGAGCCTTGTCCGGGTCCACGCCGAGTTTGAAGTTGACCGTCAGGGTCAGGTTGCCGTCGCTGTTGGCCTGCGACTGCATGTACAGCATGTCCTCGACGCCGTTGATGGATTCCTCCAGCGGCGAAGCCACGGTTTCGGCGATGACCTTGGGGTTGGCGCCCGGATACTGCGCACGCACGACCACGGACGGCGGCACCACTTCCGGATACTCGGAGATGGGCAGCTGGAACATGGCCAGCAGGCCCGCCAGCAGCACCAGGACCGATAGCACGCCGGCGAAGATCGGCCGGTCGATGAAGAATTTCGAGATATTCATGGACGTTCTCGTTAGACGCGCCGGCTCAGTTCAGCTTGGCCGAGGCGGTCTTGACCGGGTTGCGTTGGGCCGCAACCATGGGGACGACAGTGGGGGTCACGGCATCGCCGGGACGGATGCGCTGCAGGCCGTTGACGACGATGCGTTCGCCGGCGGCCAGGCCCGAATCGACCACGCGCAGGCCTTCCTGGTTGGCGCCCAGCTTGACCTGGCGATAGACGGCATGGTTCTTGTCGTCCAGCACCAGCACGTAGCGCTTGTCCTGGTCGGTGCCGATGGCCTTTTCGTCGATCAGCACGGCCTGGCGCGGTTCGCTGCCGCCCAGGCGGACACGGGCGTACAGGCCGGGCAGCAGCTGGCCGTCGGCGTTGTCGAACTCGGCGCGCACGCGGATCGTGCCGGAGGTGGTGTCCAGGCGGTTGTCCACGGACTGCACGACGCCGGTGCGCGAATAGCCTTCCTCGTTGGCCAGGCCCAGCTCCACCGGCACGGCGCCGGCGCGGCCGCCGCGCGCGGGGTTCACATAGCGCAGGAAGGTTTGTTCGTCCACGTCGAACGATGCGTACATCTTGGACACCGACACCAGCCGGGTCAGCGGCACCGACGCGGCGCCGGCCGCCACCACGTTGCCTACCGTGACCTCGGCGCGCGACACGCGGCCGTCCACGGGGGCTTCGATGCGGGTGTAGCCGAGGTTCAGCTTGGCATAGTCCAGCGCGGCCTGGGCGCCTTGCAGGTTGGCGGCGGCTTCGCGGGCGGCGTTCTGCTTTTCCTCGAAATCGCGGCGGGCGATGGCGTTGTCCGTCAGCAGGCGCTGGCCGCGGGCCAGTTCGCTGGCGGTGTACGAGGCGCGGGCCTTCGCGGCGGTCAGGGCGGCTGCGGCGCGGTCCACCTCGGCCGCGTAGGGGCGCGGGTCGATGGTGAAGAGCACGTCGCCCTTCTTGACGATGCTGCCGTCCTGGAAGTGCACGGCGGTCAGGGTGCCCGACACCAGGGGGCGGATGTCGACGCGGTCGATGGCTTCCAGGCGGCCGGAGTAGCGCTGCCAGTCCACGATGGTCTTGTTCAGCACCTCGGCCACTTCGACCGGGGGCGCCGAGGGGGCGGTCTGCGCCTGTGCGGCATTGGCGCCAGCGGGAGCGCGGAACAGGGCATAACCGCCGCCGGCGGCGATGATGGCGGCAAAGACGGCGAGCACAGCAATACGATTGCGCGAAACCATGGTGTTTCCTTGAGAGATGATGGGGCGAAAGCGCGCTTGCCTGGATGAGCCTGGGGGCGGGAGGCGGCTGCGGCGGCCTGGGGCAGGCCTGTCTTCAGGATCTGGCGGAAATGCTGCGGCGCAACATGAAATGCTGCTGCGCATCCCAGGCAAAGGCGCCTGATCGGGGCGGGTCTTTGCTTTGCCGGAATCTGAGGATAGGCATGCCCTTTGATGGCGCCTGGCGGCAAGGGCACTTCAAGATGGTTTGCATTCTGAGCGGTTTAGGGGGTCGGATAAACCCTGATGTTTCGGCAACACTAGTCGCAAGGATCGACTAATCAGCATCGAAATCGGGTTATGCTCCGTCCACACCGACTATTTCCCCAAAGGACACCGTCGCCATGGACCGTTTTCAGGCTATGCAGGTGTTTGTGCGCGTCGTGGACGCCAATAGCTTCACCCGGGCGGCCGACAGCCTCTCGCTTCCGCGCACCACCGTCACCACCATCATCCAGAACCTCGAACGCCTGTTGGGCGTGCGCCTGCTCAACCGCACCACGCGCCGTATCGGCCTCACGCCTGACGGCGCCGGCTATTACCAGCACTGCGTGCGCATCCTGGCCGACGTCGAGGAAACCGAGGCCTGCTTCCAGGAAGCGGCCCTGCGCCTGAAGGGCAGGCTGCGCATCGATGCGCCCACCTGCATCGGGCGGCTGATCCTGATCCCTTCATTGTGTGATTTCCACGACAAATACCCCGACGTGGAGCTGGTGCTGGGCTTGGGCGACCGCCCGGTCGACATGGTGCAGGAGGCCGTGGATTGCGTGATCCGCGCCGGCGACCTCGAGGATTCCAGCCTGGTCGCGCGCCGCATCGGCACCCTGCAGAGCGTGACCTGCGCTTCGCCCACCTATGTGGCGCGCCATGGCCTGCCGCAGAGCATCGACGAACTGCGCGACCACCACGCCGTGCACTATTTCTCCAGCCGCACCGGACGCAATTGCGCCTGGGACTTCCGCGTCGACGGCAAGCACCAGGAAGTCGAAATGAAGGGCGTGGTGTCGGTGAACGAGTCCGGCGCCTACCTGGATTGCGGACTGAAGGGCTTCGGCCTGATCCAGACCCCGCGTTACATGGCGCTGCCGCATCTGCAATCGGGCGAGCTCATCGAAGTGCTGCCGCAATGGAAGCCCAGCGCCACCGCGATTTCGGTGCTGTATCCGCAAAGCCGCCAGCTGTCGCCCAAGGTGCGCGCCTTCACCGACTGGGCCGCCGAATTGTTCGCCAGCTGCCCGCTGCTGAGCGGCCGCGACGAGACCGACCCCGCCGCCGCCAGCTGCGGCGTGTACGCGCGCCAGACCGGCCAGGCGACCATCCAGACGTCCGCAGCCCCCAGGCCGGCGCTCGAGGAGTACCTGCCGCCGCGCCGCCGTACTGCGCGCGAAGAGGCCGCGGAATACGCTTTGTAAGCGTATGGGGTGGGGGGCGGATCCGCCTTCCGCCTGGAGAATCACGGGAAACCCCGTAGTAAATACAGACCTTGCGTCCCTCGAATTCCACGAAACGTCTGTATAGTCCGACAGTCAAAGCCTACAACGTCCTTACTGTCGATCCGCTCCATGCAGCCTGTACTACCCGCTTATCTGATCGCCCGTTGGCTTTTGTTGCTCGTGCTGTTGGCGGGGGTGTACTTCCTCAGCGGTTTCCTGGTCCCCGCGCTTGCCGCACTCATCATCGGCCTGGCCAGCTGGCCCTTGTACCAGCGCCTGCTCACCCGTTGCGGCGGCCGCAGCGCGCTGGCCGCCTCGCTGGCGCTGCTGGTGGTGATCGTCGTGCTGATCGTGCCGATGTCGTTCGCGCTGTCCTACGCCATCAAGGAAGCCAGCACTTTCTTCGCCTGGGCCATCGCCGCCAACCGCCATGGCGTGGCCGTGCCCAACTGGATCACCTCCATGCCCGTGGTGGGCGAGCGCCTGGGCCAGTACTGGGAATCCTATATCGGCCAGCCGCATGCGTTGGGCGCCCTGGTCGAGGCCGTCAGCGGCGAGCATCTGGGCAATATCTACCGCATGGTCCTGGCGGCCACGGGCAACGTGTTCCAGCTGCTGCTGACCGTGCTGTTCATGCTGATCACGCTGTTCTTCGTCTACAAGGACGGCATCCGCATGGTGGCCCAGCTGGACGTGCTGGGTGAACGCATCCTGCCGGCGCGCTGGCAGCGCTTTTCGCGCGTGGTGCCGGCCACCATCAATTCCACCGTCACCGGCATGGGCCTGATCGCCCTGGGCGAAGGCGTGGTGCTGGGCATCGCCTATTGGGTCGCGGGCGTGCCGTCGCCCGTGCTGCTGGGCGTGGTCACCGGCTTCATGGCGCTGATACCGGGCGGCGCGCCGCTGTCGTTCACCCTGGTGTCGCTGTACCTGGTGGGCTCGGGCCATCTGGTGGCGGGCATCGCCCTGATGGTCTGGGGCAGCGTGGAACTCTTCATCGTCGACAAGACCCTGCGCCCGCGCCTGGTGGGCGGACCGGTCAAGCTGCCTTTCCTGCCGACCTTCTTCGGGCTGGTGGGGGGCGTAAAGACGATGGGCATCGTCGGGCTGTTCGTCGGCCCCGTGCTGATGGCCCTGCTGGTGGCGGTGTGGCGCGAATGGGTGCACCATGAGGTGCAGGAACGCGATGCCGCCCGCATCAATCCTCCCGCCCAACCCCCTGCTGCTTGAATGCCATGTTGTTGCCTGATGATCAGATAGCCGTCCTGCGCGAGCAGGGCTTCGTGGTGGCGCGCCAGTTCGCCAGCCCGGAACAGGTAGCGGCGCTGCGCGCCCTCGCCGAACGCCATTTGCGCGACCACGTCGCGCCCATCGAATACGAAGCCGACCTGCGCTATCCCGGCGCGCCCGAGTCGCGCGCCGCCGAGGGCGGGCTGACCGTGCGCCGCCTGCTCGGCGCCTACGGCCGCGATCCCTTGTTCGCGCAATGGGCCACCGATGCGCGCATCGGCCAGTGGCTGGGGCGCTACTTCGGCGAAACGCCGGTGTTGTCCACCGTGCACCACAACTGCGTGATGACCAAGCATCCCGCCTATGGCAGCCTGACGGGCTGGCACCAGGACATCCGCTACTGGTCGTTTTCCGACACGGACCTGGTCTCCACCTGGCTGGCGCTGGGTCCGGAAACCCGCGCCAACGGCGGCCTGTCCTTCATCCCGGGTTCGCACGCCGCCGCCTTCACGCCGGAACAGTTCGACCAGCAGAAGTTCTTCCGCGACGACGCGCCCCAGAATGCCGAATGGATCGCCCGCGCGGTGTGTCCGGAACTGCAGGCGGGCGACGTGGTGTTCTTCCATTGCCGCACCCTGCACGCGGCCCAAGGCAACGCCAGCGATCGCGTGAAGCTGTCGCTGGTGCACACCTACCATCCGCAGTCCTGTCACCCGCTGCCGGGCACGCGCTCGGCCAGCCAGCCTGGCGTGCCGCTGCTTACCAAGGCAGCCTGACGTAATTGGGCAGCGCCGCGTTCAGCGGCGCTGCCCTGCCTATCCTGGGCCGCAGCCGCGGCGCCATCTTCCCACCCGCCGTTGCGCCGGGTGCGGCCACTCATGAATTGATCCTTACCTAGGTCCGGACTCGCGCCTGGACGGTCAATGACCCTTTTTTTCTTCCGCGTCTTGCTTCAGGCGGGACTGATCGCGGACGCCTTTCCCGGGGCTGGCGGGGCCGCATTTACAGAATGGGCCTAGTCCTATGCCTTGCGCGGATAGGAGCGGACTAGCCCGATGGGCGGCCAAAGCGGCGAAATCTACGATGCAGTTGTTGAGTACGCGAACTGAAAAAGGCCAGTCCCCAACGGCCCGGCATCCGGAGTGTACGCAGCAAGGAACTGCCCGAAACGGCGATTTCTCCTCACCTCAAAACCCCAACTCAAAAGACTCATCATGAAAAAGACCCTCCTGACCGCCGCCCTGGCCATCGCCGGCCTCGCCACCTTCGCCAGCGCCCACGCCGCTGACGGCACCATCGAATTCACCGGCAACATCACCGCCAACACCTGCTCCATCAACGGCGGCAACGGCGGCGAAAACTTCACCGTGGCGCTGCCCACCGTGTCGTCCAAGACGCTGGAAGTCGCGGGTTCCACCGCCGGCCGCACGCCGTTCAAGATCGCGCTGAGCGGTTGCACCTCGGATCAGCCGGTTTCGGTGCACTTCGAAGGCGGCCCCACCGTTTCGCAGGAAACGGGTCGCCTCATGGTTGACGCCGGCGGCGCCAGCCAGGTCGAACTGGGCCTGCTGAACAACTCGTTCGGCGAAATCAAGGCCGGCGCGGCCACCGGCCAGCAGAACTCGCAGGTTGTGAACCTGGCCAACGGCAAGGCTGACCTGGACTACTTCGTCGAATACCACTCGCTGGGCAACGCCACCGCTGGCGCAGCCAACTCGCGCGTGCAGTACTCGATCTCCTACCAGTAATGCGCCGGCTCGGCGGCCGCTTCCCGGGGCCGCCGAGACAGGTGTTTCCCTGCAAGCCGTCTCACCCCGCTCCCCGAGACGGCTTGGAAGGAAACCGACCATACACGCAGCATCCACCACCAAGGGCTACATCATGAAAAATCTACGCCGCACCCTGATGGCCACCGCAGCGCTCGCAGCGGGCTGTTTCGCACTCCAGGCGCAAGCCAGCGTCGTGATCGCCAGCACGCGCGTGATCTATCCCGCGCAAGAGCGCGAGGTCACCATCAAGCTGAGCAACGACGGCCGCACGCCCGCGCTGATCCAGTCCTGGCTGGATGACGGCAACATCACGGATGCTCCGGAAAAGCTGAAGGTTCCCTTCATGCTGACGCCCGCCATCTTCCGCGTGGACCCCGGCAAAGGGCAGACGCTGCGCCTGATCCATACCAAGGAAGCGATGGCGCAGGACAAGGAAAGCATGTACTGGCTCAACGTGCTGGAAGTCCCGCCCAAGGCCCAGGCCGGCGAGGACGCCAACCGCCTGCAGATCGCCTTCCGCACGCGCATCAAGGTGATGTACCGCCCGCAAGGCCTGCCGGGCCTGGCGGAAGAGGCGCCGGCGCAGTTGCGTTGGGAGGTCGCTCCCGCCGCGGCGGGCAAGGGCTACGCGCTGAAGGCCAGCAATCCCACGCCCTACGTCGTGAATCTGGGCAAGGTGAGCCTGCAGTCGGGCGGCCAGTCCTTCGACGCCGGCGCCGGCTACGTCAAGCCGGGCGAGTCCGCGCTCTTCCCCATCGCGGGGATGACGTCCGCGCCCGCCGCCGGCGCGCAGGTCAAGTTCAACAGCATCAACGACTGGGGCGCCAATGTCGAAGGTTCGCAGCCTTTGACGTCGGGGGCCGCGTCCGCCGCGCGCTAAGCCTGCCCGCCGCGCAAGCGCGCGGCGCCACCTTCCAGAAAACCTCTTTGCGATGGATGCCGGCAACGGCATCCCGGGGAGGGTTTTGCCCAGCGTTTTCACCGATACCACTCTTTCAACGCCGTCATCATGAAGCAAATCCTTTCAAAGCTCCTGCATACGCGAGATTGCGCCGGCCAGCGCTTGACGCCCTTGTGCGCGGCACTGCTGGTGGCCCTGGCCGCGCATGACCAGGAGGCGCGCGCCGCCGACACCGCCGCATCCGGGAACATGGTGGCCTCGGTGGAGTTCGAGGACGCCTTCCTGATGGGTGGTGCGGGCCAGCGTACCGACCTGTCGCGCTTTGCCAAGGGAAATGCGGCGGCGCCCGGCAACTATTCGGTGGACCTGTTCATCAACCAGGGCTATGTCGGCCGCGTGGAAGTGCCGTTTGCGCCGGTCGCCGGCGAGGCGGCGGCGCAGCCCGTGTTCGACCGCCAGCTGCTGCAACGCATCGGCGTCGACCTGGGCAAGCTGTCTGCCGAGGCGACCGACAAGCTGGCCCAAGGCGACAGCCTGCGTCTGGACGACATCGCCGCCGACGCGGGCAGTGATTTCGACTTCGGCGACCAACGCCTGGACCTGAGCATTCCCCAGGCCTCCATGAGCCGTCACGCCCGCGGCTATGTCAGTCCGGAACTGTGGGACTCGGGCGTGAATGCGGCCATGCTGAATTACGACTTCAATCTGTACAACTACCGCAACAACGCCTTTGGCGGCACGCAGCGGCAGGGCTATCTGGGCCTGCGCGCGGGCGCCAACCTGGGCGACTGGCGCCTGCGCCACAATGGCTCCTACTCTTTCGATTCCCAGGGCCGCCGCCAATATCAGAACCTCTCGACCTACGCGCAGCGCGAGATCGTGGCGCTGTCGTCCCAGCTGACCCTGGGCGAAGCCTACACCAGCGGCGAACTGTTCGACTCCACGCCCTTCAAGGGCGTGCGCCTGGCCAGCGACGACCGCATGCTGCCCGACTCGATGCGCGGCTACGCGCCGGTGGTGCGGGGCGTGGCCAACAGCAACGCGCGCGTCACCATCCGCCAGAACTCGGTCATCATCTACGAAACCACGGTGGCGCCTGGCGCCTTCGAAATTACCGACCTGTACGCCACCGGCTACGGCGGCGACCTGGACGTGTCGGTCCAGGAGGCCGATGGCAGCGTGCGCAAATTCTCCGTGCCCTACGCGGCCGTGCCGATGTCGCTGCGTCCCGGCGTGAGTCGCTACAGCGTGGTGGGCGGCGCCGTGCGCAACAAGCAGCTGTCCAAAAGCCCGCATTTCGTGCAGGCCACCTACCAGCGCGGCCTGTCCAACCTGGTGACGGGCTATGCCGGCGCCACCGTGGCGCAGAACTACACCTCGGCACTGCTGGGTGGCACCCTCAATACGTCCTTCGGCGCCGTGGGCCTGGACGCGACCCAGTCGCGCCTGTCGATGAATGGCGCCACGCATACCGGCACCAGCATGCGCGCCAGCTATGCCAAGAGCCTGCCCGCCACGGGCACCAACGTCTCCATCGCGGCGTACCGCTATTCCACCGGCGGCTTCTACGGCCTGAACGAAGCCATGAATTCGCTATACGGCTACGGCCAGTACCGTTATTCCGGCAGCATGGTGCGCGAGCGCAACCGCGCTTCGCTCGTCATCAGCCAGCAACTGGGCGGAGAGCGCGGCAGCATCAACCTTACCGGCTCGGCCGTGGACCATTGGAACCGCGACCGCCGCGACGTGAACTACAGCATTGCCTACGCCAACACCTACAAGAGCATGGGCTACAACCTGACCGTCCAGCGTCAGCGCGACAGCCGCCAGCAGATGGGCACCGCGGTGTATGCGACCTTCAGCATTCCGTTGGGCAAGAGCAGCCCGCTCAGTCTGTCGACCAATGCTGGACGCGATTCCAACGGGCGCATGCAGCTGCAAAGCACGCTGTCCGGCTCCACGGGCGAGGATCATCAGCTGTCATACAGTCTCAGTGCCGACCACGCTTCCGGCGGCTCGGGCGGCAGCATGAACGGCGGCAGCGCCAGCATGCTTTACCGCGCGCCGGTCGCCGATTTCATGGGCAGCGCGGGTGTGGGGACGGGTTATTCGCAAAGCTCGGTCGGCATGCGCGGCGCGGTCGTCGTGCATCCGGGCGGCCTCACGCTGTCCCAGCCGCTGTCGGAAACCTTCGGCATCGTCGAAGCGCCTGATGCGGAAGGCGCGCGCCTGCTCAACGCCTCCGGCGTGCGCGTCAACAGCCGCGGCTATGCCGTCGTGCCGCATCTGACGCCGTATCGCATGAACACGGTGGATATCGATCCCAAGGGTCTGTCCACCGACGTCGAGCTGCAGGTCACCAGCCAACAGGTGGCGCCGCGCGCAGGCGCGGTCGCGATGCTGCGGTACGCCACGGTTTCGGGCCGGTCAGCGATGTTGCAGGTCCTGCGGGCCGACGGCAAGCCGCTGCCCTTCGGTGCCAGCGTGCAGGACGAGCACGGCGTCGAGGTCGGGCTGGTCGGGCAGGCCAGCCGTATCCTGGCCCGCGGTCTGCAGGACATGGGCCAATTGACTGTCAGATGGGGCGAGCAGCCTGACGACAGTTGCCGCATGAACTATGAGCTGCCAGTCATGGAAAAAGACACGCGTTCCGACGGCTATTGGCAGGTCGAAACCCGCTGCAATTAGCAGTTTCTCTCTATCTATCGTCGATCGGAATCGCAAAATGAACACGTTTCGAAAGCTGCTTTTACTAGGCGCCACGCTACTGGCGTTGGTCTTTTCCTCCAACGCCGCCGCTAGTGTTAGTTGTTACACTACTTGGCAAATGGGGTTGCTCCTTCCCGCCGAACTTGAGCTCGATCCCAACGCGGCTAACGGTGAGGTGCTGTGGTCCAGCACATTTATCCCTCCGCTACTAAAAGCAGGCCTGTGCAGCACGAGTGGCGAAACTACCCTGACTTTCCGCGGCCTTTCGGAGTCGGGTCAGCCGGCGGGTATCTACTATTCTGGAATCCCGGGAGTAGGCGCACGCTTCAAAACGAAATATAGGAATTGCCCCGAGGGTTACTGGCCGGTAGTTTGCAGATCCAACTTTGGGCCCGAGCCAGGGCCGATCGAGTTCTATATCGAACTGATCAAGATTGGGACGGTTCGCCCAACGGTCGTGTACTGCTGCGGGATGTCGGTGGCTCTCATGGATCCCCCCTACCCCGAAGGTGCTTACGTAGGTTTCGCATATGCAGGGAAAGTCTCCGTAATAATGAAGAGGAAGCCGACTTGTTCATTTCCATCGAACAGCAGTATTCAGGCTTCATTGGCTACTGTCTCCGCAGGCAGTTTCAGGGGTGTTGGTTCCACGTCCCCTGAGCGGCCCTTCAAGATTGATCTGAGCTGCAAGGATGGGGATGGCGTAACACCAATGGATGCGTACGTCACGCTGACGGACGCCACCGATCCCGGCAACCGTTCCACTGTATTGACGCTGTCGCCGGAATCTAGCGCCAAAGGCGTCGGGGTCGAAGTCTTGAACGGGACCACGGTGCTGGGATATGGCGCGGATTCGAATGAGCTTGGCAACCCGGGTCAGTGGAAGGCAGGCACCGTGTCTCCCGGGACCAGCGTCTTTTCCATACCGTTGGCGGCACGCTACGTGCAGACGGAATCGGTCGTGACGCCAGGATCCGCTAACGCCCGCGCCACCTTCACGATGAGCTATCAGTAGCGGCCTGGCCTGCTTGCGTGCGGCGGCCCAGCCGCCACAGCAGCGCCGCCGCGGCCAGGATCGCCGCGACATTGAATTGCATGGCGCTGGCGAACGCTTGCGCATGGCGTTCGGCGGCGCTTGCGCCGGCGTAGGCTTCCAACGCTCCGCTGAACAGCATGCCCGCCGCCGACACGCCCAGCGCCGCGCCCACCTGCTGCAAGGTGGACACCACGCCCGCCGCCATGCCGGCCTGGCGGTCCTCGACGAAGCCCAGCGCTAGATTCACCAGCGGCGTATTGACCGCGCCCTGCGCCGCGCCCAGCCATACCAGCGCGGGTAGCAGCGACCACGGCGCGAGGCTGGCGCCGGCCGCGCCCACTTGCAGCATCAAGGCCGCGGTGGCGCCGCCGTACAGCAGCGCAGCCAGCGCGATGGCGCGCGTGCCGAAGCGCGCCACCAGCCGCGGCGCGGCCATCGACCCGGCGATGAAGCCCACGCTGGCTGGCGCGAAGATCAGGCCGGCCGTCAGCGCGTCCAGCCCGAAGCCCGTCTGCATCAGCAGCGCGTAGCAAAGGAACATGGCGCTGGCGGTGGAGAACACCAGCAGCACCAGCAGGCAGCCCGCCGCGAAGCGCGGCTGCGCCAGCAAGGCCATGTCGACCAGGGGCGCGCCGCCACGGGCCGCGATGCGGCGCTGCATGCGCGCGAACAATGCCAGCGCGACGACCGCAGCCGCGCCGCAAGCCACGGTCCACGCAGGCCAGTGCCGCGAGGGGCCTTCGATCAGCGCCAGCAACAGCAGGGTCAGCCCGGTTCCCGCCAGCGCCGCGCCGGGCCAGTCCATGCGCGCGCCCGAAGGCTCGCGCGATTCCGGGATATGGCGGGCCAGGCGCCACGCCAGCAGGCCCAGGGGCACGTTGAGCAGGAAGATGCCGCGCCATGCCAGGCCGAACAGGTCGGCGTGCACGATCCCGCCGCCCAGCACTTGCCCCGCGATGGCCGCCAGCCCCAACGTCATGCCCAGCAGGCCAAACGCCCGCTGCCGTTCGCGGCCCTGGTAGCTGACGCGGATCAGCGCATAGACCTGCGGAAACAGCATGGCCGCCGCGGCGCCTTGCAGCACGCGCGCGGCGATCAATGTGTCCGCGGTGGGCGCGACGCCGCATAGCGCCGAGGCCAGCGCGAATGCCGCCATGCCCAGCATGAACAGGCGCCGCCGGCCGTGGCGGTCGCCCAGCCGGCTGCCCGCGATCAGCAGCACGCCATAGGCCAGTTCGTAGGCGGCGATGATGAAGCTGATCTGCGCGAAGCTGGCGGACAGGGTGGACTGCATGCTGGGGATGGCGACGTTCACCACGAACAGGTCGAAGATCGTGATGAAGCCGCCCGACAGCAGCACGGCCAGGCCCAGGCGGCTCAGGACGGGCTGCTGCCGCGCGGCGTGCAAACCAGGGCAGGGGAGTGTGGAGGAAGACATGGAAAGCGCCATCGGAATCTGAATGGACGCTATTCTGGAGAGGCTTTTAGCCTTATACAATTTAGCTGATTATGCTATTACTGGGTGCAATAGACTCATGACCGCAACCGTAGCCCCGAAGCGCCTGGAGCGCACCCGCGCCGATCTGTCCGAGTTCCTGCGGCTGCGCCGCGAACGGCTCAGTCCCGCCGAACTGGGGCTGCCCGCCGGCGGCCGCCGGCGCACGCCGGGCTTGCGCCGCGAGGAAGTCGCCGCGCTGGCCGGTGTGGGCCTGGCCTGGTACACCTGGTTCGAACAGGGCCGCAACATCAGCGTGTCGGCGGGCTTCCTGGAAAACCTGGCGCGCGTGCTGAAGCTGGACGCGGCCGAACGCCGCCACCTCTACCTGCTGGCGCATCAGCGCCCGCCGTCGGAACCGGGCCGCACCTGGTGCACGGTGCCCGCGCAGGTGCGGCGCCTGATGGACGACCTGCCCGCGCGCCCCGCCTACGTGCTCAATCTGCGTTGGGATGTGGTGGTGTGGAACGCGGCCGCGGACCGCGTGTTCAATTTTTCCGCGCAGGCGCCGGGGCGCAGGAATCTGCTGTGGATGTTGTTCGCGGATCCGGCGATGCGCGAACTGTTCGTGGACTGGCCGGCGCAAGCGCCCGCCATGCTGTCCACGTTCCGGCGGGATTTCGCCAGCGCCGGCCAGGCGCCGGACGTCGGGGAGCTGGTGGATGAACTGGAGCGCGTGTCGCCGGACTTCAAGACCTGGTGGCGCGAACACGATGTGCATGGATCCTGCATGGGCCTGCGCAGCCTCTGCCTGCCGGCCCTTGGGGAACTGGCGTTCGAACATTCCACCTTGTCGGTGGACGAAAGCCGGCACTTGCGGCTGGTGGTCTACGCGCCCGCGCCGGATGAACCGAAGGCGGCGGATTTCGAACGCTGGCTGCGAGCCGCGGCGACGCGGCGTGCCAAGGCCGCGCGTGGCACCAGCGAATAGGCGCGCCGTGGGTCTACGGCGCGGCCGCGCGCGGCTCCTATAGTCGGGTCTTCGCCGCATTCCTGCGTCCTGGCGGACGCATCCTCCGCCCATGTCCACCGCCACGCTTTCCCGCCGTCACGCCTTGCTGCTGTTGGGCGTGGTGGTGCTGGCCTGGGGCTTTACCTGGATCGTCAACAAACTGCTGTTGCAGCACATGACGCCCATCTGGGCGGCGGCCGCGCGCAGCATCGCTGGCACGGCCGCATTGCTGGCGCTGGGACTCGCGCTGCGCCGCGTGGCGCGGCCGGTCAAGGCCGACCTTCCCGTAATCTTCAGCGTGGGGCTGCTGCATATGGGCGCCTTCGCCGCGCTGGTCAGCCTGGGCATGCTGTACGTGCCGGCGGGCCGCTCGGCCGTGCTGGCCTACACCACGCCGCTGTGGGTGATCCCTGGAGCCTGGCTCTTTCTGGGTGAATCCGTGGGCCGCGCGCGGCAAGCCGGATTGGCGCTGGGCCTCTTGGGCCTGGCCGTCATCTTCAATCCGCTGACCTTCGACTGGACCAATCGCGATGCCTTGCTGGGCAATGGCCTGATCCTGCTGGCGGCGCTGTGCTGGGCGGCCAACATCGTCTACGTGCGCGCGCACCGCTGGGTCACGCCGCCGTTCGAACTCGCGCTATGGCAAGCCCTGTTGGCTTCGGTTGTGCTGTCGGCCGTGGCCTATGCCGCCGAAGGCCCGCCGCAAGTGGCGTGGAACGCGGACCTGGCGTGGCTGCTGGGCTATGCCGGCGTGTTCGGGATCGCGGTGGCGCATTGGGCTGCCGTGAATGTAAATCGTGCATTGCCCGCAGGCGTGACTGCCATCGGACTGTTGGGCGTGCCCGTGTTCGGTCTGCTATGCGCGGCCGTGTTCCTGGATGAGCCGGTCAGCGCCTCGCTGCTGGCGGGCATGGCGCTCATTGTGGGAGGGATCGCGGCTGGGGTGATCGAACGTCGCGCTTGACGGCTGGACTATCGCAGGTATATCGTAAGATATATGTCGTAAGATATAACTCGTACGATAGACACCGGAGGTAAACCATGCGTGATGCCCAATTCCTTACCGCATTCGTGCGCCGAGCCCGCCAGAAGCCGCAGGGCCGCCACGGTCATTCCCATTCCCATCATCCCCATGCGCACCACCGCCATCACGGCGAGGACCATGGCCACCATCAGCGCCATGCCGGCGCGGGCGGCGACTGGTTCTCCGGTCCGGCCGACGAGCGCGGCGAAGGCGGCGGCTTCGGCGGCGGTTTCGGCGATGACGGCCGCGGCTGGACCCGCAGCCGCAAAGTCAGCGCCGACGACCTGCAACTGATGCTGCTGGGCCTGCTGGAAAAGAACCCCAGCCACGGCTACGAGCTGATCAAGGCGCTGGGCGCGCTCAGCAACGGCTTCTACACGCCCAGCCCCGGCATGGTGTATCCCGCGCTGACCTATCTGGAAGAGCTGGGCTACGCCACCGTCGAGCAAGAGGGCGCGAAGAAGCGCTATCACCTGGCGGAGCCGGGCCGCGCGCATCTGGACGGCAACCGCGAACGCCTGGCGCTGATGTTCAACAAGCTCAAGCACGTGGCGCGCAAGATGGACTGGATGCGCCAGGCCTGGAGCGGCCAGCCGCGCAACGTCGGCCCCGAAGGCGAAGACACCGCCACCGGCTGGCTGCCCGAATTCGTGGCCGCGCGCCAGGCGCTCAAGCGCGCGCTGCTGGACCGCACCGACGCCTCGCCCGCGGAGCAGCGGCGCATCGCGGCCATCCTGGCCCGCGCCACTGAGGACATCAATGGCCAGGCCTGTTCCTGAAGACCTTATTCCTGGAGTATCCATGACCCGCAACGACCTGAATGTCGAACGCGTCCGCCACAACCTGAAGATGCGCACGCTGACCGTGGCCAGCGTCGAACGCGTCGCCGGCCTGATGGCCCGCGTCACCTTCACCGGCGACGAGCTGCAGGACTTCGTGTCCGCCTCGTTCGACGACCACGTGAAGCTGTTCTTTCCCGCCGATCCGTCCTTGCCGCCGGCGCTGCCGGCCGTGACTCCGGACGGCATCAAGTTCCCCGAAGGCGCGCCCAAGCCCGCCGCCCGTGACTACACGCCGCGCTTTTTCGACGCGGCGCGCAAGGAACTCGTCATCGATTTCGTGCTGCACGGCGACGGCCCCGCATCCACCTGGGCTGAACAGGCCGAACCCGGCCAGCAACTGGGCATAGGCGGGCCGCGCGGCTCCTTCGTCGTGCCGACGGGCTTCGACTGGCATGTGCTGATCGGCGATGAAACCGCCTTGCCCGCCATCGCCCGCCGCCTGGAAGAGCTGCCGGCCAGCGCGCAGGCGCTGGTGCTGATCGAAGTGCCGGATGCCTCCAATGAAATCCCGCTGGCCACCGCGGCGCAGGCTTCGGTGCGTTGGCTGCATCGCAACGGCACCGCGCCGGGCTACAGCACCCTGTTGCTGGAAGCCGCGCGCGAGCTGACGCTGCCGCCGGGTGAGGGCTATGCCTGGGTGGCCGCGGAATCAGCCGCGGCCAAGGCGGTGCGGGAAATCATGGTGGCGCAGCACGGCGTCGACAAGAGCCGCATCCGCGCCGCCAGCTACTGGAAACGCGGCGCCGTGGCCGTGCACGAATCGCACGAAGGCTGAATCGATCCGTAGGCTGGCAAGGGGATAAAGACCTTCAGCCGCCAGCCAACGCCAGCAGATTGCGCACGCGCCCGCCCGCGCCTTGCTCGCGCACCGCCAGGCCCAGCACCGCGCGCGGCCAGTCCAGCGCGAAGGGGCGGTACACCACGCCGTCGGGACGCAGATGGCGCAGCGATTCCGGCACGATGGCCACGCCCATGCCCGCCGCCACCAGGTTCACCGCTGACGACAGTTGCGGCGCGCGCTGGCCGATCTGCGGATTCAGCCCATGCTGGCGGCAGGCCGCCATGATGTCGGCGCTGAGTCCATAGCCGGATTTGCGCGAATACAGGATGAAGCGTTCCTGCTCCAGATCGGCGGGCGCCAGCCGCTTGCGCCGCGCCAATGCATGGCCCAGCGGTAGCGCCACCACCAGCGGTTCCTGCGCCAGTTGCGTGAACGCCAGGCCGCCGTCGAGCGCGAAGGGCGGACGCACGAAGGCCGCGTCGATCGCGCCGCTGCGCAGCTGCGCCACCAGCGTTTCGCTATCGCCCTGCGACAGCGTCATTTCCACGTCCGGATAGCGCTGCCGGTACTGCCGTATCAGTTCCGTCACCACGCCGCTGAAGGACGCGGACTCCGTGAATCCCAATGTCAGTTCGCCGACTTCGCCGCGCGCGGCCCGCTGCGCCGTACGCACGGCTGCCTCGGCGCGTTGCAGGATATCCTGCGCGCAGACCAGGAAGGCGCGTCCGGCATCGTTCAGCGCGACGCCGCGGCCGGTGCGATCGAACAGCGGCGTGCCGACTTCCTGCTCCAGCTGGCGGATCTGCTGCGACAGCGGCGGCTGCGCCATGCCCAGCTGTTCCGCGGCGCGGGTGAAGTGCTGGGCCTCGGCGGTGGCGACGAAGTAACGCAGATGGCGCAGTTCCATATCTGTACTTTTAAAGTATTGATTATCAATTTTCCATATATTGGACATTCTATTGCGACGCGCCGATCATGCATGCATCGACGACACCCGCAAAGGAATCCGCATGCATGCCCCCATCAAACCCAGCACCCTGTTGCGCCAGCACCTGGCCCGCGACATCGTCGTGGCGCCCGGCGCTTATGACGGCATGTCCGCGCGTCTGGTGGCCGCCGCGGGTTTTTCCGCTGTCTACGCCAGCGGCGGCGCCATCGCCCGCGCGGCAGGCTATCCGGACATCGGCCTGCTCAGCTTTACCGAGGTCATGGACCGCGTGGAAAAGATCGTGGACGCCAGCGGCCTGCCGGTGGTGGCTGATGCCGATACCGGCTTCGGCGGCTCGGCCAACGTGGAGCGCACGGTGCGCATCATGGAACGCGCCGGCGTGGCGGCCTTCCATATCGAAGACCAGTCCTTTCCCAAGCGCTGCGGCCACCTGGACGACAAGAGCCTGGTGGACGCGGAGGAAATGTGCCGCAAGGTGCACATCGCGCGGCAGACCCTGAGCGACCCCGATGCGCTGGTGATCGCCCGCACCGACGCCATCGCCGTCGAAGGCTTCGAGGCCGCGCTGTCGCGCGCCGAACGCTACCTGAAGGCGGGCGCGGACATGATCTTCGTGGAAGCGCCCGAGACGCTGGAGCAGATCCGCGCCATCGCCGAACGCCTGCCGGGCCTAAAGCTCATCAACATGTTCTACGGCGGCAAGACGCCGCTCACGCCGCTGGCCGACCTGGCGGCCATGGGCTACCGCCTGGCGATCATTCCGTCGGACCTGCAGCGCGCCGCCATCCACGCCATGCAGGCCACGCTGGCGGCGATCAAGCAGACGGGCGACAGCAGCGCGCTGGCCGATCAGCTCACCAGCTTCAAGGAGCGGGAAGAGATCGTGCAGACGCGCCGCTACCTGGCGCTGGACGCGCAGTAAGCGCGCGGCGCTAGCGGGTGCAGCGGCTGGGCAGGCTCAGCGGCCACAGCCGCTGGTTGTGCGAACCATACAGCGTGCGCATGCCGCATACCATTTCCACCCGCGCCACCTGCTTGCCAGAGGCGTCGATGATCATCGACTGCTCCACCGTGGACACCACCGCGCGGCCGTTGCTGAACGGCGCGACCGCCCGGTAATCCGCGGCGATCGCCAGCTTGCCCTGCGCGTCCACGTAACCGTAGCCGCTATCGATGCCGACCGGCGCCAGGCCCTCGCGCAGCGGGCCCAGCGCGTCGAACGCGGGACCGGCCAGCGCGCCCTTGCCGTCCAGCGCGCGCATGCCGCGGTTGGACACGCGTGTTACCGCGCGGCCTTCGGAATAGGCTGACGCAAGACCCTCGACGGAGAGCCGCTTCTTGCCGTCCAGGCCGGTGTAGTCGGTCATCTCCCGGTTGCCCGCGTAGTAATGCCGCAGCAGCATGTCGGAGCCCTGCGGCCAGCGCCATTCGCCGGCGGGCAGCGCGGTCACGGTCTTGCCCTGGTCGTCGATCAGGCGCGGCCCGTCTTCGCCCGTCAGCAGGGCGCGGGCGGGCTCGCCGCGGAAGGTGCCGGCAGTGGCGGACAGCGGTGCGATCTGCCATTGTCCTTGACTGTCCAGATAGCCCTGGCGCGGCTGGCGGCGCAGCACCGTCCAGTCGCCCATGCGCACGTAGTCCGCGTCCTCCATGTCGACCGCTTCCGAGCCGTCAGGCGCAATGGTCCAGCGGTGCTTGTCGTCGCTGGCCGCAATGGCGCCGTCGCTGTCCACGCCGACCGAGAGCTTGGGCCGGAAGGCGGTCAGCGCGCGGCCTTCGGCGTTGAAGACGGCGGCGGGACGTTCGTACTCTTCCTGCTGCGGGCCGGCCTGGCGCAGCTTCCAGATCTTGGCGGCGATGCGTTCGGCGCTGTGATGGCTGGGCGGCACGATCCACTTGCCTTGCAGGTCGATGACCCCGACGCGGTCCTGGCCCAGCGAGGCGACCGCCTGGCCGTCCAGGAAAAGGCCGATGTCCTGGAACGCGGGCGCGGCGATTTCCTTGCCGGCGACGAAGTCGTACAGGCCCCAGGGCGAGCCCTCGGCCGCGGTCTTGAGGAAGCGGACCACGCCGGGGGCGACGATCTGCGCCTCGAAGAAGTCGCGGGGCAGGTCGTAGGTCTTGCCGCTGCGGTCCAGCATGCGGCTCACGCCATCGGCGTAGGCGGGCGCATAGCCATGGCGGAACGGCCCGATGTGCTGCTGCGCGGGCAGATCCATGGGCTTGCCCATGGCATCGAGCAGCAGCAGGCCCGCGGCGGTCTGGGCGGCGTAGCGCAACTGCTCCGCCTTGAGTCCTGCGGCTTCCGCATCCGCCTGCGTGTCGTAATCCTCGTCGGATCCGTCCAGCGGGATGATGCTGCGCCAGGCCGGGTCGGAGGCAATGCCGCCGTCGGCCAGCAGCAGGCCGGCGCCGTCCTCGGTGCATTGGCAGTGGTCCTGGGCCAGCAGGCCCAGCGCGCTGCCGGGTATGTCCAGCGGCAGCTCCTTGAGCGAGCGGCTCTTGGCGGCTTCCACGGTTTCGGGCTTGAGCAGCAGGCGGCCTTCATCGTTCAGCACGTTGAGCAGTTCGCCTTCCTGCTTGAACAGCCACAGCTTGCCCTGGCTGACCACCATCCTGCCGGTGTCCTTGAGCCAGGCGGGAGCCGTGTCGCCGTGCAGCCAGCTGCCCATCGGCGTCAACAGGCCAACCGGCACGCGTTCCTCGTTCGAGAACAGCACGTAGCCGTTCTGGTCCTCGGCCACGAACAGGCCCGCGCCCAGCGTCAGCGGCTCCGCGCGCCCTGGAACCAGTGCCATCTGCTTGCCGCCAGACGGGTAGACGATGGCGTCGCCGTGGCGCTGCGATTCCTGGGCCTCGGCGGACGTGAGCGTGACTACGGGCTTGCCGCCGCTGTCCAGCACGACATAGGAATTGCGGCCGAGCTCGGCGCTCCAGAATGCCTTGGTCACGGGCCTCAGGCTGCGGTAGCCCTGGTCCGCGCCCACGGGCTTGCCGTCGCGGTCCAGCAGCAGCGCATCGCCGTCGCCATAGGCGACGGCCATCGAGCCGTCTTCGCCCGGCACCGAGATATCCTGATAGTTGGGCTCGATCACCCATTTCCAGTCCCGGTCCACCAGGCCGTACCGGCCTTCCTTGTTGATGGCGATGTACAGGCCGTTGCCATAGGACTTGAAGATGCTGACATCGGCGTCGCTGTAGCGGCGTTCGCCGGTGCTGGAGCGGTACTCCGGCTTGTACTCCACCGTCGCCAGCGCCGGCACGCCCGCGCCCACGTGCAAGGACTGCACCCCTTCGTCCATCGGTTCGCCCACCGGCTGGCCCTTGCGGTCGATCAAGAGATAGCGGCCGTCCAGCACGGCCACGGTCAGGCCGATCTCGGCATAGTCCTGCACGGCGTCGTAGCGCGGCGGCACCGCCATCCGGCCTTTGGTGTCGATGAAGCCCCACTTGCCTTTCCATTTCACCGCGGCAAGGCCGTGACGGAAATCGCCCACCGCCTCGAAGATGGGCGAAATCGCCAGCCGGCCGTTCTGGTCCAGGAAGCCCCAGGCATGGCGGCGCAGCGAATGATCGCGCGGCACGCGGTCGATGTTCACCAGCGCGGACGGCAGCAGCACTGCGGCGCGCTGGTCCGCCAGCGTGCGGATGCAGCCGTTGGCGTAGGGACTGATATCGTCGTCGGCCGCGACGCTATACGGCTTCTCATCGATGCAGTACGAGTATTGCGCATGCGCCGACAGGGACGCGCCCAGCGCGGCCAGGGCGCAGGCAAGGCGGGTGGTGCGTATCGCGCGTGACTTCATGGTTGTTTCGCTTTGGCGTTGTCGGGGGCGAGTTCGAACTTGTCGGCCACGGGGCAATCCATTTTCTGCTGCGGCCAGGTAATCCTGCCCTGGTCGTCCAGGATGGTTACCGTGTCGCATACCTCGGTGAACGTGGCGATGGGCACGCCCTTGGTGTCGATGTACTGCGTGTTCCGGCCCTGATGGTTGCTGCGGACCAGCGCGCGTTCCTCGCTGAAGTTGCCGGCCCAGGTAAAGACGGGCGGAATCGCATAGCGTCCCGTCAGGTCGATATAGCCATATAGCGTGCCGGAATACTGCAGGCGGCGCGCCACCGCCAGGCCGTTGTTCAGCGGGCCCAGCGTGTCGAAGTGCGGTCCCACGATGCGCTTGCCGCTGGCATCGATGAAGCCATGCCTGCCATTGCCCGAGCGGCTGCGATAGGGCGCCACGCCTTCGTTGGCGCTGCGGTCTTCCACGCTGTAGGTGCCGTCGATGCGCGTGATCTCGCGGCCTTGCAGGTCCGTCATGATGCTGACGGAATTTTCCGAGTCGTGGAACACGATGCGCTGCATGGTTGCCAGCGGCGAGCCGTCGCCCAGCTTGCCCAGCACGGTCTTGCCGTCCTGGTCGATCACGCGGTAGCTGGATCCAGTGTAGGCGCGCGCCAGTCCCTCGGGCTGCGCGAAGAAGGGATTGAACTCGCCATAGATGGCCGGGACCTTCATGTTGCCGCGCGCGTCGATGGCGCCCTCGCGGTCGTCATGTTCGATGTAGAGCCAGTGCTGGTACAGCTCCGTGCGCTTGGCCCGGCCGTCGGAGACGCGCGTGGCGCCGCCCTGTGCGTCGAACACCATGGTTCCTCCGCTCGCCAGCGCGCCCAGGTAGCGTCCGTCCTTCAGGCGCTCCGGCTTGCCGGTCACGGGCTCGCTGGACTTGCCGGTACGCAGGTTCACCAAGCGGTAGGTGGTATCGAAAGAGCTGCGGGCGCGCTGTCCGGAAACGTTGTCCTCGACCAGCATGAGGCCGTTGCCCAGATACTCGAGCTTGTACGAGCTCTCCTGCGTGGCGGGCACCACCCATTTTCCCTCGCGGTTCATGACGCCCCAGCGATCCTGCTGCTGGACCTTGGCCCAGTCGTCTTCGAACTTCTCCATGCTTTCGTACACGGGCTTGACGGCGGGCGCGCCCTTGGCGACGTTCCAGATGCCCCAGCGGTTCTCGCGGTTTTCGTCCGGCGCGCGGTACTGGATCAGTTCGCCGTCGAAGTACCTGGCGCCGTCCAGCACCTCGGCCGGGACCGCGACGGCCTTGCCGCGGGCGTCGATCAGCTGGTCGCCGTCGCTGCGGCTGCGTCCCGAGGCCGCCTGCGCGTAGCCGCCGCGGAACGGACGGATGACGCTGTAGCGGGGCGGCACCGACCAGTTGCCGTCGGCATCGATAGCGCCATATTTGCCGTTGGCGGCGCGCACGGGCAAGGGCATGGACACGTCGTAGCTGGACATGTCCTCCCAGTCCGGGTTGGTCACGATCTTGCCCTTGGCCGTCAGGATGCCGAGAGGCTGCGTATAGTCCAGCGGCCGCAACAGGGCCAGCGGCAGGCTGTCCGCGCTGGCCCGGCCGTGGGCGGACTCGCGGGCGGAAAAAGGCCTGATGTCGTAATCCTGCAGGCGAGCGAGGGTGTCTGCGTCCAGCAGCGGCTTGCCTTCGCGCGTATAGATCTGCAGCAGGCCGCCGCCGGTGTCGGGAGCGGCATCCGCGCTCGTCGCTTGCATGGCGGCTGCGGAGGCGTCCACTGCAGCGGCTGCTACGTCCATTGCGGCAGGCGTGGCGACGTCGACGGCCACGGTCTCGGCTTCCGAGGCGGCGGCTGCTGCGGCGACCGCTTCCTGCGCGGCAACTGCGGTGTCGGCCGAGGCCTCCACCGCCTCGCCGGGGCCATCATCAGCGACCGCGGCGGCGCCGGCTGCTGCGGCATCGGCTGCCGCGGCAGCATCGACCGCCATATCCTCGGCGCGCGGAGGCAGGGATGCCGTCACCCAGGCCTGCCCGTTGCTTAGCTGCACGCGGCCATTGCGCGCGTCTATCTTGCGGAAGTTGCCGGCGGGGTCGATCAGCAGTACGGCGTCGTCATCGATCATGACGCGCCAGCCCTCGCGTTCATCCAGGCCGATGTAATTGCCCTTGAATGCATGCTGGACGCCGAGCTTGCCGTTCAACAGCAGCGCTTTGCCCGCGCCTTTCTGCTTGACCAGCCACAGCCCCGGCCCCGCCAGCTGCACGTGCTCGTAGCGCTGCTTGTGGATGGTCTTGCCGCGCGGATCGACGAACGTCCAGCCCGCGTCGCGGCTCACCGCCAGCACGTCGCCGTCGCGCAGCGCGGGTTCGCGGGCGCGCAACACGTCCGGTGCGATCGCCCAGCGGGCCTGCTCGTCCAGCAGGCCCCACCAGCCGCTGTAGCGCGAATCGCGCAACTGGGCAGGCAGGTAGCCGCCGCTGGGCGCAGCCAGCGCCATGACGCCGGCGGGCAGCGCCGTCGCCTTGCCGGTTGCAGTGTTGAACAGGCGCGGCGGCATGGGCATCTCCATCGATGCCAGCTTCTGCCCCCGTTGGAAGCCCCAGGAACGCGTGCCCAGCTCGAAGGTCTTGACGATGTTGCCCTTGCGGTCGATCAGCACGTCGTGCCCGTCTTCCTCGGCCAGCGCGGTACCCTCGGCGTTAAAGCCCGTCGCCTCGGAAAAGCGCGGCTTGATCGCCCATTGCCCTTGCGTATCGATATAGCCCCATAGCCCATCCTGGTTCACGGCGGCCAGGCCGTTCTGAAAGGACTTGGCCTCCCGGAAGGACGGCGCGATGGCCATGCGGCCTCGCTTGTCGAGATAGCCCCAGCGTCCGGCGTCGTCATCGGCCGACCCGGTCAGCACCGCGGCCAGGCCTTCATGGAAGGCCTGCTGGCATTCCAGGTTGGCGCCGTTGTATTCGTTGTAGCCAGGGGCGCACTGGTCGATCCAGTTGGACCTGGCTTGCGCCGCGCCGGGGACGGCGGGCAGGGCGGCCAGCGCCACGGCCAGCGCCAGCGGTTTGAGGGCGAGCGGGGTCTTCATCGTGCAGCGGCGCGGGGTGCAACCGCGCAAGCGTAAAGGCCGGGCTGGGCGTGCCACATGGTCGTATGCCTGCCAAGAATGATGGGAAAGGCAGCACTGTAACCAGCGTCAGCCTGCAATTGCACGGCAAATGTAACCGTAGAAAACAAACCGTTAACAACACCGCTGCCGCTGCCCGGAAAGCGCGGGTTTCAGCACTGCGATGGCATTCCCGCCATGCATGCAGCGGACAAAAAATAATCGGTTGATGCGTGCGCCCGGCGGCCCTGTAATGGACGCCGGTGCCTGCTTGCACGCAGGCGACGTTCCACTGCCGAGGTTCGCCATGCCCGTCCTGCGCAAGTCTTCACTGGATGCTTCTCAGCTGTTGCTGCTGGTCCTGGCAGGCGGCGTCATCATGGGCCTGGCGCTGGGCGTGCGCCACGTGCAGGGCCTGTTCCTGCTGCCCGTCACGATGGACCGGGGCTGGAGCCGCGAGACCTTCGCCATGGCGTTGGCGGTGCAGAACCTGACCTGGGGCGTGGCCCAGCCCTTTACCGGCATGATTGCCGACCGCTACGGCTCGGCCAAGGTGATCGCGGGCGGGCTGGTGTTCTATGCGCTGGGGCTGGTGGGCATGGCGCATGCCGCTACGCCCGCAGGGTTTCTGTGGACTGCAGGAGTATGCATAGGCATCGCGCTGTCCGGCACCGCGTTCGCCGCGATCTACGGCGCGCTCAGCCGGCTGGTGGCGCCCGAACGCCGCAGCTGGGCGCTGGGCGTGGCGGGCGCCGTGGGCGGCCTGGGCCAGTTCACCATGGTGCCGGCCGCGCAATGGCTGATCAGCGGCTGGGGCTGGGTCGCGGCCTTGCTGTCGTTCGCGCTGGCGCTGGCCGTGCTGCTGCCCTTGGCTTGGCCGCTGCGGGAGTCTCCCGGCCGGGAGCAGGGCGCGTCCGCGGGCGAGGCGGGGCTGTCCATGTCCGCAGCCATACGCGAAGCCTTTGCCCAACCTGGCTTCTGGTTGCTGAACCTGGGTTTCCTGGCCTGCGGCTTCCAGCTGGCCTTCATCGGCACGCACCTGCCCGCCTACTTGATGGACAAGGGCCTGCGCGCGTCCGACGCGGTGGCGGCGCTGGCCATCATCGCGCTGACCAACGTCATGGGCACTTATGTCTGCGGCGTCCTGGGCGGACGCCACCGCCGCAAGTACCTGCTGGCCGGCATCTACCTGCTGCGCACGGCCGCCATCGCACTGTTCGTGCTGCTGCCGCTGTCGTCATGGACCGTATACGTGTTCGCGGCGGTCATGGGCTTTGTCTGGCTGGGCACGGTGCCGCTGACCAATGGCCTGATCTCGCAGGTGTTTGGCGTGCGCTACATCACGACCCTGTTCGGCTTCGTGTTCTTCGGCCACCAGCTCGGCTCCTTCCTGGGCGTGTGGCTGGGCGGCGTGGTGTTCGAGGCCACCGGGTCCTATGACCTGATCTGGCTGGGTGCGATGGCGCTGGGCGTGTTGTCGGCGGCGCTGCACTGGCCGATAGACGACCGCGAGATTTCCCGCGTGCGCGCCGCGGGCGCGGCCGGATAGCGGGCAGCCTACGACGGGCGGCCTACAGCGGCCGGTGCTGCGTGCCCGCGCCCATGGTGATGTGCAGCATGCGACAGGGACCGGCCACCTTGAGCGTGTGCCAGATGCCCTTGGGGATCACATAGGCGTCGCCCGCCTGCATCCGCACGGCTTGCTCGCCCGTCGGCCATTCCAGCCGCAATTCCGCGGCGCCTTCGATCAGGCGCACGACCTCGTCGGCCTGCGGGTGCATTTCCCATTGCGGCCAGTCTCTCTCGAAGGCGTACTCGGACACCAGCCAGCCGAGGCCGAACCGTTCCAGTTCCTTTTCGGGTTGCGACCAGAAGGCGTTTCCGCCTTCGACGGCGGAGCAAGTGCCCGAGGCGTCCAGCAGGAGATAGTGCGACGACAGATTGGTAGTCATGTTGCGCTTCCTGGGGTGAGGGAGGTCGGGCCAGTGTAAAGCGATATCATGTGCATCTTCATCGGCTATAACAGGAGAGGGCGATGCGCCAGGGATTCGACGGGGTCAGGCCCGCGTCCGAGTCTTCCATCGAGATCGGCTTCTTCTATGAAGGCCGGCATTGCGTCGAACGCATCCGCGTCAAGCCCACCGCTGCCAACCTCAAGCGCGCCGCCGACCGGCGGGCCGCCATACTCGAGGCCATCGCGCGCGGCGAATTCGACTACGACGCCGAGTTTCCCAAGCGCGGCGGCGCGACCAAGCCATCACAGGGTTCCGCATGACGAGTGAAAAACAGCTGGACATCAACGATCTGACACCGGACGCCTTCAAGGCCTACGGCTGGATGTTGGGCAAGCCCATGCCGGACGGCAACGGCGTACCCCTGTTTTCCAACCAGGACACCGACTTCTGGCAGGAGCACCAGTTCAATACCGGCGCCGGCGGCGACGCCGAGCTGCTGTGGGTCAACTACCGCAGCCAGTCCTTTGAAATCTCCAGCCTGGAAAAGCATCTGCTGACGCAGCAGGCCATCGTGCCGCTGACGGGCGAGATCATCCAGGTCGTGGCGCGCAGCGCGGCTGACGGCAGTCCGGACCTGGCCACGCTGGCGGCATTCCGCGTGCCACAGGGGCAGGGCGTCTGCATGCGTCCGGGCTGCTGGCACGCCACGCGCGTCACGGACGAGGAAGTCACCTGCCTGATGCTGACCCGCCGGTCCACCACCGTGGACCTGATCCAGCACCTGACCACGGATGCTTCCGCCAGCGAAAGCGCCATCGTGGCGATTCCGGTCCAACGGCTCGAAGCTCAGGCTCAGGCCGCCTAAACGCTGATCTTCGCCGCGAGTCGCGGCGTATTCCCGCTTACCGGCAGGCAGGCGGGATGGCAGACTGCCGCCTCCGGTCATAGCAACCCAAGAATTCCCCCATGAGTGAAGTGTCGATCGAGGCGCTGAGACGAAATCTCGCAGCCAAGATAAAGCAGGCCACCCAAACCCCCAGTCCGCCGCCCACCCGCTGGCAGCGCCTGCGCCAGCGCTTCCTGACGCGCGATCCCAAGGCCCGCGGCCTGCGCGTCCTGACCGTGGTCACGCTGCTGTATCTCTACATCGAATTCAGCTTCAGCGCCTGGCTGCTGGACGTGATGTCCGAAAACGCCAGCAACCGCGTGGACACGGCCGAGGCATGGGGACGCCTGATTTCCGGCTTTGCGGTGGCCCTGCTGGTCTGGCCCGTCATCTTCGCGCGCACCCGCCGATGGCGGGTCACAGTGCCGTTGTTGATCGTCGTGTCGCTGGCCATCATCACCGCGGTGTATCAGGGGGAGCGCAAGCTGATCGACGCCCTGGTGGACAGCTCCACCGCCGAAAGCCGTGCCGCCGCCGTCACCGGCGCCTTGCTGCGCCAAGGGCTGGCGACCGGCACCGTCAGCGCCAGCATGCTCGATGGGCTTTGGGCCGACGAGAACGCGCAGTCGGTGGCCGGCAAGGCTTTCGTGGGCGTAGTGTCCTACATGGCCGCGCAATCCGACGCGGCGCGCCGGCAGACCATGGCGATCGCGCCCGAGGTGGTGCGCGCCGTGATCGAACAGAACGTGGGCGGGCGGGACGCGGAGTACCAGCGTTTCGTCGATAGCCAGGAAGATATCCGCGGCCGCCACAAATACTTCTACGAGCGCGGCATCCAGAACCACCAGAAAGAACTGGCGCAAATTCCGGCGCGCGCCGAGCGCGATTGGGAACGCTACCTGGACCGGCTGGACGCCAAGAACCGCAAGTGGGGTCGCGCCCGCCTGCGCGACCGCAGCGGCGAGCTGGTGCCCGGCTTCGTGGCGCCGCGCGTGCGGGACGAAGTGCGCAAGATGGGACTGGACGTGCCAGACTCCTGGCGCACCGGCGATAAGGCCTACTTCGTGCGCCTGGCGCAGCAGAAGTACCGCAAGCAGATGAACGAGGCGCTGCAACGCGAACTGGAAGGCATGCCGCCCAACCTGGGGCTGGAGGCGTTTGCCGCGCATCCGGTCGTGCAGAAGAAATGGCGCGCGGGGTTGGGCTATCCGGACAAGGTGGCGCGCCTGACGCTGGCCGTGATCTCGGCGGATGAATTCAACAAGCGCTACTACCAGCCGGTGCTGGCCGGTCGCACCATGGACCGCCTGCAGGACTACCGCAGCCAGGCCCGCGACTACGGCGCCGGCGGCAAGCGCGAGGCCGAAGGCAGGAAGGCCTATGAAGCCATGATCGCACCCGTGTTCGCCCTGACGCTGTCGCTGCTGGGCGCGCTGGTCCACATCGGCAAGACCGGCCTGCTGCTCGCGCAGCTTGCGAGCGGCTGGCGCTTCAGGAGTCCGCTGCTCAAGGCGGGGGCGCTGCTGGCCGCGGTGCTGCTGGTCTGCCTGCTGGCGCGCGTGGCCATCAGCACGCCGCTGACCTCGCATCCCACCTATCAGGCTTGGACGCAGGCCGGCGGCGGGCAACCCGTGCTGACGGCGGTGCTGGACACCATGATCAAGATGCAGTCCTTGGCCTACCCTGTGTTCGACGTGGCCAGACAGGGGCTGGAGTTCGTGGCGGGCAAGGCGTCCCGCTAGGCAGGGCGGGCCGTGCCCGTCGTCAGTCCGCCTCGCTGTATTCGTAGCCCAGGCGGGCGAACAGCGGCCACTTGTTGCGGTAGTTGGCTGTCCAGCACATGCCGTAGTAGGCCTCGAATGGTTCGTCCACCGTGCGGACCTGGATCCGCACGGCGGCCTCGGCGTCCGCGGGGCTGAAAGCCTGGCCCGGTTTCGGATACAGATCGCCCTCCCATATCGGCCTGCCGCAATGGGCGCAAAAGTTGGTCCATTGCCCCTGGTTGTCGGGGTTTTGGCGGTAGCCGGGAGACAGCGCCTGCATGGTCTGCGTCACGGTGGGCGACAGTAGCCAGGTCTGGGAAATCAGCGCGGGGTCGGCAATATCCAGCCATTGCGGCGGGCTGAACAGCCATGTGCTGAATGCAGCGGGGCTCAGCCCGGGGCTGTCGGCATCGGCTTCATCCAGCTCGATGTCGGCTTCGGTGCATTGGTGGCCGGGCGGCACGGCCAGGGCGTGCACCGGCGTTTCTTCGCCGCATCGCGTGCACGTATGCGCCGCCTGCAGCACGAAGTAAGAGGACGCGCGTATGTTCATCTGCGGGTATTCCGCGGCCGTATCTAGCGTATGCATGGGCTGGTGCTGTTCCTGTTCGGGCTCGCCGTTTCTTCTACATCGCCGGGAAATATGCCAGAATTCCCCGGAATTTACGCTTTGAATGCGATGCCGGCCGCATGGGCGTCGCCAACCTCACGCAGTGTTGTGTTGGAGCACCGGATGCGCGATAGCCAGAGTAGCACTGGATTTTCCACCAAGGGCCGCAGCGTCGGTCCGGCGCTGATGTTGGCGCGCCTGGCCGTTGCGGCCGCGCTGGCGGGCGGACTGGCGGGATGCGTATTCAACTCCCACGATGCGAGTGGCTCGCAATCGGTCGGCATCGACGGCGTCACGGCGCAGCAGGCGCGCGGCATCGCCCGCGAGGCCTATCTCTACGGCACGCCCATGGTTGCAAGCTACCAGACCATGCATGCTTTCAGCATCGACAAGAACAACCCTCAGTACAAAGGTCCGTTCAATACCGTCAACAACGTCGCGCGGGTTTTCACGCCTGAAGATACCGCCTTCGTCACGCCCAACGCCGATACACCGTATACCTTCGCGGTCCTGGACCTGCGGACCGAGCCCGTGGTCATCACCGTGCCCGCCATGGAGCCGCGCCGCTACTTCGTGCTGCAGCTGATGGACCTGTACACCTACAACTTCGCCTACATCGGCAGCCGCAGCACGGGCAATGGCGGCGGCCGGTTCCTGGTTGCCGGCCCGCGCTGGAAGGGCAAGGCGCCGGCCGGCATAACCAAGGTGATCAGGTCGGAGACCGACCTGGTCAATCTGGTCGGGCGCACGCAACTCTTTAACGCGGGCGACCTGCCCAACGTCAAGCGCATCCAGTCGCGCTACAAGATCCAGACGCTGTCCGCCTACCGCAAGCAGCGCGCGCCCGAGCCGGCGCCGGCGGTGGACTGGATAGCGCCCGAGCCTCCCGCGCAGATGCGCAGTTCGCTGGAGTTCTACAACCAGCTTGCCTTCCTGCTGCAGTTCGCGCCGGCCCATCCTTCGGAACAATCGTTGCGCGAACGTTTTTCCAGCATCGGCCTGGAACCGGGCCAGGAGTTCGACTTCAATAGCATGAATCCCGCATTGCGCCGCGCCTTGCAGGAAGGCATGCACGACGGCCAGAACGACATCGACAAGAACCGCGAGGTCCTGAACGGCAAGACCGACCGGTTGTTCGGCGACCGCAACACACTGAAGAACGATTACCTCGCGCGTGCCACCGGCACGCAGGTCGGCATCGGCGGCAACAGCCGCGAGGAAGCGCTTTATCCCGTGCTGGAGAACGACAGCACAGGCCAGCCGCTGGACGGCCGCAACCAATACACCTTACGCTTCGCCCCGCGCAGCCTGCCGCCCGTCAATGCATTCTGGTCCATGACCATGTATCGCCTGCCCGAACAGTTGTTGGCATCCAATCCGCTCAAGCGTTACCTGATCAATTCGTCCATGCTGCCGTCGCTCAAGCGCGACCGCGATGGCGGCATCACGATCTACATCCAGCCGGAGTCGCCAGGCAAGGGCAAGGAGTCCAACTGGCTGCCCGCGCCGGCCGGGCCCTTCATGGTCACGTTGCGGTACTACTGGCCCAAGCCCGCGCTGCTGGAAGGCAAATGGACTTCGCCGCAGATTGAACGGGTCCGGCAGGCGCCGCAGGCCAGGCCCGCGCTGTCCCCGCTCCAGGTTCGACACTAGCGGCGGTCTGGGCTACAAGAAGGCCTCGCGCAGGCCGGCCATCGACGCCCGGCCGGGCGCAGTCGGGCAACCGACCACCCAGGGAGGCTCGCGCCGCATGAAGCGCAATTTCAATATTCACGACCTGCGCATTTTCTACGCGGTGGTCATGACCGGATCGACCCGGCAGGCTGCGCAGTCCATGCACCTGACGCAGCCGGCGGTCAGTCACGCGATATCCCGCCTGGAAGGCGCGACCGGCGTGCAGCTGTTCGACCGGTCCCACAAGACCTTGCGCCCCACCGAGGCCGGCCAGTACCTCTACAGCGAGGCCAAATTCGTGCTGGATGAACTGGTCCGCATCGACGAGGCCCTGCACAGCATTGAACAATTCGGCGGGCGCGGCCTGCGCATCGCGTCTTCGCCCGCGCTGGCGCTGGGTTACGCGCCCGACGCGGTGCGGCGCTACCTGGACGCCAACGGCACCCGGCCTTTTTCCATAGATATCGAATCATCCGTGCAGGCCATCAGCGCGGTCGAAACCATGCGCGCGGACTTCGGCCTGGGCGCGGTGGAACGCGACAGCGCCCGCCTGGCGTTCACGCCGTTCCTGCGAGCCGACGTCATGGCCATCGCGCATCGCGATCATCCCTTGGCGGCGCGCGACACCATCGCGGCGGCCGATATTCCGCCAGACACCTACGTGAAACCCTTGTGGTCCGACTATGTAGTGGCCCAGGGCGACATCGCGGACACGCTGTTGCTGAGCTCCGGCATGCGGGCGCACATGTCTCTGCTGCCGGGCACGGTGCGGGCGGTCCGGGGCATCAGCCTGGTCAATGCGCTGTCCGCCTGGGACATCGTGATGGCGTATCCCGATCTGGTGGCCCGGCCTCTGGCCTCGCGGCAGTGGTTCGATTTCTACCTCATCACCCGCAAGGAAGAGCGCGGCCAGGACCTGGCCGCGCGGTTGCTGGACGCCCTGCGCGCCACGGCGCAGGACCGCCGCCAGGGCGTCTATGCCCATACGGTCCAGTTGCTGGAGTAGGCCGCGGCCTTACTCGGCCGGCGGCTGCCAGGGAAGCGATTGCAGGTCGCCGTCTATGCTGATCGCCTGCCCGCTGATCATCGCCCCGAAGGGGCTGGCCAGGAACAGCGCCATGTTGGCGATGTCGGCGGCCCGCACGAATTGCCGCAGGCTGACGCCAGCCAACTCCAGCCGGGTCTCTTCTTCCACGGTCAGGCCCATGTTTCTGGCGCGCGCCTCGATCACGCGGTCGATCCGTGGCCCGGCCACCAAACCCGGCAGCAACGCGTTGACGCGGATGCCATAGCCGCCCAGCTCGACCGCGAGCGAACGCGTCAAGCCCACCACGCCCCACTTGGTCGCGGCGTAGGGCGTGCGCATGGGGACGCCCATGCGGCCAGCCACCGAACTGATGTTGATGATGCTGCCGCCGCCCGACGCGCGCAGCGCCGGCAGCGCATGGCGCACCGTGTGGAACTGCGATGCCAGATTGATGTCCAGCGTTGCATCCAGCTCCTGCGGCTGGATGTCCGCGATGCCCGCCGTGGGGCCGGCGATGCCCGCGTTGTTGACCAGCACGTCCAGGCCGCCCAGCTGCGCCAGCGCTTCCTGCATGTAGCGATCGATCTCTTCGCGCCGGCTCACGTCGGCGCGCGACCAGGGGTGAGGGCTGGCCGCCAGCGCCTGCTCATCCACATCGCAGATGTGTACGCTGGCACCGCGGTCCGCGAATGCGCCGGCGATTGCCGCGCCGATGCCGGCGGCGCCCGCGGTCACGATGACGCGCTTGCCCGATAGGTCCACGGGCAACGCGGAGATGTCCCCGGGAACAGCGTTCTTCACAGTCATGCCAGATCCTTGTCGTTACGCCTCAGGGCTTCATCAAACGGCAGGTCGATTCCGCCGGCGAGGTATAGACCTGGTCGCCCGGCACCCGGGCCACCAGCTTGTAGTAATCCCAGGGCGCCTTCGACTCCGCCGGGCTCTTTACCTGCATCAGGAACATGTCGTGCACCATCAGGCCATCGGCGCGGATCTTGCCGTCCTTCACGAAGAAGTCGTTGACCGGATTCGCCTTCAGCCATTTCATGATGGTGTCGCCATCGGTGCTTTTGGTGGCTTCCACCGCCTTCAGATAGGTGGTGGCGGCGGAATAGTCGCCGGCCTGCAGCATCGACGGCTTTTTCTTCATGGTGGTTTCGAAGCGCGCGGCCCACTTGCGCGAGGCATCATCCTGGTCCCAGTACCAGGCCGTGGTCAGGTACATGTTCTGCGCGGCTTGCAGCCCCAGCGCGTGCACGTCCGTGATCAATACCAGCAGGCCCGCGATCTTCATCTTCGGCGTCAGGCCGAATTCATTGGCGGCCTTGACGGCATTGCTGGTGTCGCTGGCCGAGTTCGCCAGCCCCAGTACCGATGCGCCGGATGCCTGCGCCTGCAGGATGAAGGAAGAGAAATCCGCCGCGTTCAGCGGATGCCGGACCCGCCCCTTGACGTTGCCGCCGTCGGCCTGCACCACCGCTGACGCATCGCGCTCCAGCGCGTGTCCGAAGGCATGGTCTACCGTCAGGAAGTACCAGTCCTTGTTGCCTTCCTTCATCATCGCCCGGGCCGTGCCGCGCGCCAGCGAAACCGTGTCGTACACATAGTGCACGGTGTAGGGCGTGCATTGCGAGTTCGTCAGCTCGGAGGCGCCCGCGCTCACCACGAAGAACGGCGTCTTCTTTTCTTCGGCCACTTTCGCCATCGCCAGCGCCGCCGCCGAATTGGCGCCCGCAATCAGCATGTTCACGCCTTTCTGGTCCAGCCATTCACGCGCCCGGGACGAGGCGATGTCGGCCCGGTTCTGGTGATCTGCCACCAGCACCTCGACCTTCTTCCCGGCAACCACGCCGCCCAGGTCCGCCACCGCCATCTTGATCGCCTCGGCGCCGCCCGGGCCGTCGGCGTCCGCCGACAGGCCGGACATGTCGGTGATGAAGCCGATGCGGATCACGCCGTCGTCGGCTTGCGCCATGCCGGCAGTCCCCAACAGCGTCGCGAGCGCGGCTGCGCACAATGTCTTTTTCATGTCTGGTCTCCCCACTGAATGGATCTGGTTCAGAACGCGACGTTGTCGCGGCCCTTCAATTGCAGCGTTTCGCGCGCCTCGTCGGGCGTGGCAATCTGTAGTGAAAGGTCTTCCAGGATGCGGCGGATCCGCCGCACCTGGTCCGCGTTCGAGCGCGCCAGTTCTCCCGGCCCGTCCCACAGCGAGTCCTCCAGGCCCACGCGCACGTTGCCGCCCAGGGTCGCTGCCATCGTCGCCAGCGGCGTCTGCTTGCGTCCGGCGGCCAGCACCGACCAGATGTAGTCGTCGCCGAACAGCCGGTCCGCGGTGCGCTTCATCATCATCACGTCTTCGGGATGCGTGCCGATGCCGCCGCGTATGCCGAACACGGACTGGATCAGGAATGGAGGCTTGAGCAGCTTGCGGTCGACGAAGTGCGCGGCGGTATACAGGTGCCCGATGTCGTAGCACTCGATCTCGAAGCGCGTGCCGTTGTCGCCGCACGAGGTCAGGATGCGCTCGATGTCCTTGAAGGTGTTCTTGAAGATCAGGTCATTGCTGCCTTCGAGATAGGGACGTTCCCAGGCGTGCTTGAACTCCTTGAAGCGCTCCAGCAGTTCGTACATGCCGAAGTTCATCGACCCCATGTTCAGCGAGGCGACCTCGGGCTTGAATTGCAGCGCCGGCGCCATGCGGTCGGCCAGCGGCAACACGGGCGAGCCGCCCGTGGTGATGTTGATCACCACGTCCGAAGCGTTCTTGATGCGGGGCAGGAACTGCGCATACAGCGCGGGATCCTGGGTCGGCTGCCCGGTATCGGGCTGGCGCGCGTGCAGATGCACGATGGCGGCGCCGGCCTGGGCGGCATCCAGCGCGGATTGCGCGATCTCGTCGGGCGTGACGGGCAGATGGGGCGACATCGACGGCGTGTGGACCGATCCGGTAATGGCGCAGGTGATGATGACCTTGTTCCTGGACTTTTTCATGGGCCTCGGGCTGCGCGCTTGCGCATGCGTTCTTGATGGTTTTCATGGCCCCGGCTGTCTCCTCCGGGTGTGGGCCATTCTGTCCCACGCCCGCCGCCCATGTCACCTGAACAGAAATAATCAATTGATAGGATTTCCGGTGCTGCGGTGCAGCGACGCCCGACGCGAACGCTGCGCGTGAGCCCTGACAGGACTACAATTTACCTATGCCGGAACGCCCGTTCCGACAGCTATCCGATCACGCAGAAGTCGCCTCCCATGCTTGATATCCAGACCCTCCGCCCGCTGCGGGCCATGCAGCCCGGGTGCGGCCAGATCCGCCTGATGCAGGTGCCGGCATGAGCTACGTCCTGGCGGTGGATCTGGGTGGCACGCGCTTTCGCGCCGCGTTGGTGGACGATCGCGGCGGCATCGCGCATTCGTGTTTCATCGAAAGCCCCGCGTGCGCCAGTCCCGCCGCCCATCCGGGCTGGGACGAGATCGACGCCGATGCCTGGTGGCGCGGGCTGCAAGCCCTGGCCGATGCGCTGGCGGCGCAGGCGGACGCCGCTTTCAATGCGGTAGAGGCCATTGCGATCTGCGGCGTCACGCGCACGCAGGTCTTCATCGATGCGCATGGCGCCGCCATCCGGCCGGCGATCACCTGGCGCGATACGCGCGCGGCGGCGGACGTGGAAGCATGGCTCGTGTCTGTGCCGTCGTCGCATCCCGAACATGGACAGATCAACGCCTTCCATCCGTGGGCGCGCGTGGCCTGGCTGTTGCACGCCGAACCCGAACACGCGGCGCGGGTGCGGCTGGTGCTGGAACCCAAGGATTACCTGAATTTCCGCCTGACCGGACGCGCCGTGAGCGACACCGTGTCGATGGCGCGGCTGGCGGCAGCGGCGACGGCCGCGCCCGACTGCGCCGACCTGTTGACGGCGGCGGGAGCCGATCCGGCCTGGGTGCCGCGCCTGCTCGACCCGCTGGAGGTCGTCGGCGTCGTGCAAGCCGGCCTGCCGGGCGCGTTGGCGCGTCTGTCGGGACGTCCTGTCGTCGCTTGCGCCAACGACACCTGGGCGGCCGTGGCTGGCCTGGGCGCATTGCGCCCGGGTTACGCCTACAACATCTCCGGCACCACTGAAGTTTTTGGCGCCGTGGGCGCGGAGCCGGTGCAGGCCCAAGGCCTGATGACGGTGGACTGGGGCGGCGGGCATCACCAGATTGGCGGACCAGGCCAGAATGGCGCGGATACGGTGGCGTGGCTCTTGCCGCTGCTGGGCCGCCTGGGCGACGAAGGCATGGCCGGGGTGGGCGAGGCCATGGACGCCTTGCTCGACGCGCCGCGCGATCCGCAGCCGGCGCTGTTTCTTCCCTATCTGCAAGGCGAACGGGTGCCATATTGGGATCCGCACCTGCGCGGCGCCTTCCTGGGCTTGAACCGCCGCCACGGCCCCGGCGACTTGGCCTGGGCGGTGCTGGAAGGGGTGGCCTTTCTCAACCGCATCGTGCTGGAGCGCGCCGAAAGCGCGCTGGGCTGTCCCGTGGAAGAAATCCGCTTCGGCGGTGGCGCGGCGTCCAATGCCCAATGGTGCCAGGTCAAGGCCGACATCTGCGAACGTCCGCTGGTGGTAGGCCAGGCCGAGCAGCCCGGCGTGCTGGGCGCGGCGGTCGCCGCCTGGACCGGCCTGGGCCGCTACGGCAGCTTTGCGTCCGCCCAGGACGCGCTGGTGCGCGTGGCGCAACGCTACGAGCCCCAGGCCGAGCGGGCGCATGCCTATCGCCGCATGTACCGCCAGTTCCGCGCCGCGGAAGCCGCGCTGGCGCCCGTGTCGCGCGCGCTGGCCGGCATCGACATGGGCTGATGGCCCAGGTATAAACTACCTCGCCATCAGCGGGGTGCAGCGACGCGCCCACATAACAAGCAAAACGCAGCAAGGGTTGAGTCGATGCGCGGCATCCTGGAAAAGTACGGCACGGCAATCGCGGGATTGGTCCTGGTGGTTTTCTTCGCATTGGCGGCCCCGAATTTCGCGGCACCCAATAATCTCTTGAACATCGCCAAGGAAACCAGCTTCCTGGCCATCATCGCCATCGGCTTCACGCTGGCGCTGGTCACGGCCGAACTGGACCTGTCCGTGGCCGACGTCGCCAGCCTCGCGGCGGTCGTCACGGGCGCCCTGGTTCATACCGGTCAGCCGGTGCTTCTGGCGATAGGCGCGGGCCTGGGCGTAGGCCTTTTGTGCGGCCTCGTGAACGGCATCGCCGTCACGCGGCTGCGCGTGCCCTCACTGATCGCGACGCTGGGCATGGCGGCCATGGCGCGCGGCTTCGCCTTCATGTTGACCGATGGCGTGTCCTATGTCGGCCGCTGGCCCGCCGTCTTCACGGACCTCGCGCGCGGCAAGCCCTTCGGCGTTCCCGCCCTGGTGCTGTGGATGCTGGGCGCCGTGCTGCTTGCCTTCTTTTTGGTGAAATGGACCCGCACCGGCGCCCGTATGACGGCCACCGGCGAGGCCGGTGAGTCCGCGCGGCTGGCCGGCATCAACATCCGCGCCATGAAAAGCATAGGCCTGGCGCTGTCCGGCCTGTGCGCGGGGCTGGCGGCGGTGCTGCTCACGTCCAGCCTGTCTTCGGCCGCGCCCAACATGGCCGGTGACTACTTCCTGTACGCCATCGCCGCGGTGCTGCTGGGCATGACCATGTTCAACCCCGGCCACGCCAACATACCTGGCACGCTGGTCGCCGCGTTGATCCTCAAGGTGCTGGGCAATGGCCTGGTCCTCATGGGCGCGCCGTATTACGTGCAAGACATCGTTCTGGGCTTCATCATCATCGCGTCCGTCGCGGTGTCATCGGCCGTGCTGAAGAAAGCGGCCTTCAAATTCTGATCGGAAGGGGAAGAGAACCATGCGTAAATCCTTGATGCGCAATCTGCTGTTGGCCGCGTTTTCGGTGCAGGCCCTGGCCATGGGCGCGGCCGCGCACGCCTTCGACGTGGGCATCGTCGCATTCCAGATGTCTTCGGAAACCCACGCGCGCGTCGCCAATGCCGCGGCCGAAGCCGCCCGCTCCAAGGGCTGGACCGTGACCCAGCTGAACGCCGAAGGGTCGCTGCCCAAGCTGGCCGAACAGCTCGACACCCTGGTCAACAAGAAGGTCGACGCCATCGTCATCGCCATGGGCAAGCCCGTGGAAACCGATGCGCAGCTACAGGCCGCCAAAGAGAAGGGCATACCCGTCGTCGGCGTGATGTCCGGCGCCAGCCCCCACATGCTGTTCGACGTCGAGGTCAACGAATACGCCACTGGTGCCCAGTCCGTGCTCTACATGCTGGGCAAGATGGGCTACCAGGGCAATATCCTGTCCGCCCGCTTCGACGGCAACTCCGGCACCCGCATCCGCGGCAAGATGCTGGACGCCGTCCTGACCGAGAACACCGCCGTCAAGGACCTGGCCAAGTTCAGCATGGCCCGCACCCAGAGCTGGCGCGACGATGTGCGCAACGGCATGCAGGCGCTGCTGCTGCGCCATCAGGGCCAGTTCAAGGGCATCTGGGCCTCGTTCGACGGCCAGGCCTATGTCATCGACGATCTGCTGCAGGCCCAGGGCATGAAGAAGGGCGACATCACGCTGGTGTCCGTCGACGGCAGCCCGGAAACCTATCGCCGCATCGCCGATCCCAACAGCCTCGTCACCGCCACCATGATGATTCCCTTCGAGCAGATGGGCACCAAGGCCATCTACGCTATCGACCGCATCGTCGTGAAGAAGGAACCCAGGGAAACCATCGCCGCCGGCCCCTACCTGTTCATGGACTCCGTCCTGGTCGACGCCAGCAACGTCCAGAAATTCCTGCAACCCGCCAAGTAAGAGCCAGCAGCCATGACCGCCGCGTTGTCGCTACGCCAGATCAAGAAGTCGTATGGCGCCGTCGAAGCCCTGAAGGGCGTGGACCTGGACGTGCCCCAGGGCAAAGTCATGGCCATCTGCGGCGACAACGGCGCGGGCAAGTCCACGCTCATCCGCATCATCTCCGGCGCGCAGGAACCCAGCGGCGGCGCGATGAGCTTGAACGGCCAGCAGGTCATGTTCGGCTCGCCCCACGACGCCCTGGTGCAAGGCATCGCCACCATCTACCAGGACCTGGCGCTGGCCCCGCGGCTGTCGATCTGGGAGAACATCTTCATGGGCGCCGAACTGGTGCGGCGCGTGGGTCCGTTCAGCGTCCTGGACAAGCGCCGCATGGCGCAGGATGCGCGCGGCTACCTGCAGCGCCTGTCCGTGCCCATCGACGACATGGACCGGCCCGTGGAACGCATGTCCGGCGGCCAACGCCAGGCCGTCGCCATCGCCCGCGCCCTGCGCTGGGACGCCCGCGTCGTCATCATGGACGAACCCACCGCCGCGCTGGGCGTCAAGGAAACCGCGCTGGTGCTGAACCTGGTGCGCAAGCTGCGCGAGGAAGGGCGCACCGTGATCCTCATCAGCCACAACATGGCCGACGTGGTGGCGTTGGCGGACAGGGTTGCGATCCTGAAGAGCGGGACCAAGGTCATCGAGCGCGACGTGGCCGGGCTGGACGCGGATGCGCTGGCGCACATGGTGATGACGGGCAAGGAATAGATTCCTGGCTCGCTCTTTCGAGCAGACAAAAAAAGGCCGCCGCCAGATTCTTCTGGCGGCGGCCTTTTCGCGTGCAGCAGCGGGACTTAGTCCTTGCGGCTGGTCACTTCAACCAGGTGGTAGCCGAACTGGGTCTTCACGGGACCCTGGACCACGCCGACCGGGGCGCTGAACACCACGGTGTCGAATTCCTTGACCATCTGGCCCGGACCGAACGTACCCAGGTTGCCGCCGTCGCGCGAGGACGGGCAGCTGGAGTTTTCCTTGGCCAGCTGAGCGAAGTCGCCGCCGTTCTCGATGGCGGTCTTCAGTTCGTTGGCCTTGGCTTCGGTGGAGACGAGGATGTGGCGGGCGGAGGCTTGTGCCATTTGGGGCTCCTTGCGGACTTGAATTGGGGAGGGGGAGAGTAACGCATTCAGCGGGCTACTGCAGGAATTGCTAGGGTAACTCGAGAGTGTGGAAAGCTCTAAGGAATGACCTCGGACTTGTTGTGTAGTCCCTTGATTACTAATGATTATTTCAAAATGTTATAAATGGCCTCAATCATTCATTTAGGGATAACGCAAGAGTTCATCCCGAAAAAGAGGCCAAAAGCACATGAGTATCCGGCAGTGTCTGAGTAAGGTCCTGGAGGAATATGCAGCGGCGCGTGGTGAAGCCTTCTCCGGCCACGCTCTCGCTCAGTTCGTACGTCGAGACTTCCGAGATACGGTGGCAGCTATTGTCGGCACCGATCGGCAACTCACTTGTAAGGGCAGCGCGGGCCAAGGAAATTGGGGGCGCGGCCCATGGTTGGGGGTGTTCTATGCGCCGATTACCGAGAGTGCTCAGTCAGGCTACTACCCGGTCTACTTGTTTCGCGAAGATATGCAAGGGGTGTACCTGAGTCTGAACCAGGGGATGACTGAAGCGAAGGCGCACTACAAGTCAGATGCCAAGACAGCGCTGAAGGCGAAGGCGACGAATTTTAGAGCTTTGCTGGGCTCTGCTTGGAAACAATTCCCTCTGCTGGAAATCGACCTTGCTCCCAGCGCGTCGTCGAACGATACGGCCTTTTATGAGGCGGCGAACATTTGCGCCAAATACTATCCGGCGGGAGATCTGCCTACAGAAGAAGTGTTGGTTCAGGATCTGAAGGCTATGTTGGCGCTATATGGCACGCTCTACGAGGCCGAGACTGTGGGTGGCTTTAGCACAGAGTCGGAAGCTGATGAGCCGGAAGACCTGTTGTATGAGGATTTGACGCGCTTTCGGATGCATGCGCGGTTGGAGCGTAGCGCCAAGCTCACTAAGCAGGTGAAGGCAAAGAAAGGCTGTGTCTGCGAAGTTTGTAATCTTGATTTCGAGAAGATCTATGGAGCGCTGGGTAAGGGCTACATTGAGGCGCACCATCTGCGGCCTCTCGCTACGCTAAAGGGGCAAAAGGTGCCGATGGATCCAGAATCGGATTTCGCTGTGCTATGCGCCAATTGCCATCGAATGATCCATCGGTCCGAGCATATTTCGGACGTCAATGAGTTTAGAAGCAAGCATTTCGCGACCAGGAAGATTGGGTAGCTGTTCAGTCAGTTTGGCTTGATGATTGCAACGTTGCAGGATCGCGTGGCGCTAGGCTGGACGACATGCAACTCTCACCTGTCAATTGGCCACTTGGGCCTTTCCACGCGCCGATACGTCAAGCCTCGCAAATCCAACGTCGCCGACCCCGGCGCATCCGCAAACACCACAGCCCGCGCCACCTTGGCGAACGACGCCTGGAAATGCTGCGCCGACTTCACCACGATCAGCGTCTTCTCCTCCAACCGGCAGCCCAGCTGGGTGAAGACATCGGTATCCATGGCCTGGGCCCGTACCGTGATCAGCACGATTTCGATGCCATCAGCCTCGACCAGGGCGGAATTCCCTACGACAGCCGGCGATCCGGACAACCCCGTCATGACCATGTCCGGCACCAGCGCCTTGACCGTGCACATCAGGTCCAGCGGGTCCCCGGACAGGGGGCTGATCTTGCCCCCGATGCGCAAGGGCAAGCGCGCGCCTACGCCGGCGCTGAAAGCGATGCGGACGGCGATGGGGTCCCACATGGGGCCGATAGCCACATTGCGCACACCCCTTTCCAGCAGACGCCGCAGCAGGAAGGTGGAGTCACCCGCACCACCCCCGCCCGGATTATCGGCCGCATCGGCGATGACGACCGGCGTTGCGCCGTATGCCAAAGCCTGGTCGATGGCTTCGTCCGGTTTGGGGTAGACGGGCGTCAATGCTTCGCGCATGCCTATCAGCTCGTCAGCCAGGCGCCGCGCCAGTTGCTGGGCGGCTCGGGCATCGCCATCGGCATAGACCAGCAGCTTGGTCCCCATGTCTGGCACATCGCCCCAGGCGAAGCTGTGCACCAAGGAGATGGAGAGTATGCCGTCGCGGCCTTCCAGCGCGCTGATGCGGTCGATGTAGCTGCGCGCCGGTTCCTGTGGCGTGCGGATGGTGACGACCATATCGCAGTCGACCACGGCGGCCACAGGAGCAATGCGCCGATCGACGAGCGCCGCGCAGAAGTCCACCAATTCCAACGCGCGTTCGCGGATGTCGGTGTGGGGATACTCCTTGTAGGCGACCAGCATGTCGGCGTTGGCGACCATGGCGTCCGACAGGTGGCAGTGCGGATCCAGCTCCGCGCCCACGACGACCTCGGGGCCGACGATTTCGCGTATGCGCGCCAGCAGATCGCCTTCGCAGTCTTCGTAGCCGTCGGCCACCATGGCGCCGTGCAGGCCCAGCACCACCATGTCGACCGGCAGCGCTTGCCGCAGGTCGCGCAGCAGTTCATCGCGCAGCGTTTCGTAAGCGTGGCGGGTGGTGATGCCGCCGGGCTGGGCGCCGGCGGCCATGCCTTCGATCACGGTCCAGCCGTGTTGCGCGCCGCGCTGGCGCGCTGCCCACAGGGGTCCGCTGAAGATGGTCATCTCGGCGGGATGGGTGCCGGCGGGGTAGTAGCCCCGGTCGGCGAAGTCATCCAGCGAGGTGGGCAGCGGAGCGAACGTATTGGTTTCCGTGGACAGCGAACCGGTGAAAACGCGCATGGTACGAGTGCTTAGTCCGCGGTGGCGCCGGAGGCCTTGACCACGTCGGCGTACTTGGCGATTTCGGAAGCGACGTGCTGGCGCAGTTCTTCGGTCGTACCGCCGCCGGGCGTGGCGACCATGCCGGCGAGCTTTTCCTGGATTTCCTTCTCTGCCAGGATCGCGTTGACTTCCTTGTTCAGCTTTTCCACGATGCCCGCGGGCGTGCCGGTGGGCGCGAACAGCGCGTACCAGGACGTCATCTCGTAGCCCTTGACGGTGGCGTCGATGGTGGGGATCTCGGGCGCGAAGGGCTGCACGGTAGCGCTGGTGACGCCCAGTGCGCGCAGCTTGCCGCCCTGGATGAGCTGCATGACGGAAGGCGCGGTGTCGAACATCACCTGGATGCGGCCGGCCATCAGGTCGGTGAGGGCAGGCGCGCTGCCCTTGTACTGCACGTGCTCCATCTGCACGCCGGTCATCATCTTGAACAGTTCCGCCGACAGGCGCGTGGACGAGCCCGCGCCGGACGAGGCGAAGAAGATGTTCTTGGGGTTGGCCTTGGCGTAGTCGATGAACTCCTGCACCGTCTTGGCCGGCACGGTGTTGTTCACCACCATGATGTTGGGGAAGCGCGTCAGCAGCGCCACCGGCGCGAAGTCCTTCTGGAAGTCGAAGGACAGTTCCTTGTACAGAGACACGTTGATGGTGCTGGCGTTCGAGCCCAGCAGGATGGTGTAGCCGTCGTTGGGCGAGCGCGCCACGGTGGCGGCGGCGATGTTGCTGGCGGCGCCGGGACGGTTTTCGACCACGAAGGTCTGGCCCAGCTTGTCCGACAGGCGGCCGGCGATCAGCCGCGCCACGGCGTCGGACGAGCCGCCCGGCGCGTAGCCGACCACGAGCTTGACGGGCTTGCTCGGGTAGGCGGCCTCCGGGGAAGCGACCGCGGCTTGCTGACTGAATACGCTCAGGGTTGCGGCAGCGAGGATCGAAGCGAAGAGTTTCATGCTTTAAGGCTCGAAATGGGCGTTACCTCGCATTGCCGCCGCTGCTGGCTTCCAGCTTGCGGCTCGCAACCGAGCGGATTTGAAAGTACGCGCATTATTCGCAATCGCCGCCCTGTAAATCAATGTAAGCTGAGGGGAAGTTTGTTGCTAAAAAGGCAACGATTTGAAGAAATCATACAAATGGGGACAAGTATGGACGGAGGTTTGAGCGCGCGGCGCCTGCAGTACTTCTTCGAGGCGGTCACCACCGGATCGGTGCGCGGGGCGGCGGAACGCCTGGGCGTGGAGCCTTCCATCGTCAGCCGCCAGATCCAGCTGCTGGAGACGGAATTGGGCGTGGCGCTGCTGGAGCGCAAGGGCCGCGGTATCGTGCCCACCGACATGGCCGCGATTGTGATGGATCACTGCCGCGACCGGCAGGCCAGCGAGCAGGCCTTGCGCGCCCGGCTGGATGAGGTCAACGGGTTGCAACGCGGCGACATCCAGATCGTTACCAGCGAGGGCTTCGTCGATATCCTGATGAGCGGCGTGGTGGATGCGTTCTGCCGGCAGCATCCTGGCGTGCGGGTTTCGCTGAAAGTGGCCGGCGCTTCCGATGCGGTGCGCGCTGTGGTGCACGACGACGCGCATATTGGCGTGGTGTTCGGCGCGCCGGCGGACCCCGGCATACGCGTGGTGCACACGCGCAACCATCCGCTGTGCGTGATCGCGTGGCCGGATCATCCGCTGGCCCGGCAGCGCAAGCGGCCGACGCTGAAGGACGTGGCGCGCTATCCGATCGCGCTGATGGGGCCGGGCTTCGGTTTGCGCCAGCTGATCGAGATGGCCGAGCTATCCGAGAACATCGTGCTGTCGCCCAACTTCATCGCCAACTCGGTGGTGACGCTCAAGCGCTATGTGGAAAGCCGTCTGGGGCTGACCTTCACGTCGGCGAACTCGGTGGTGAAAGAGGTCGCGCGAGGCGAGCTGGTGGCGCTGCGCACCACCAATCCCATCTTCGAAGCGGCGCAGACGCGCTTGATCGTGCGGGCCAATCGGCCGCTGACCAGCGCCGCAAGAGGCATGCTGGAAAAAATCCAGGCATCGCCGCTGTTCCACGGCGCGAAACCGTAGCGGGCGATGCCTGGCGCCGTCCTGCCGTGCCTTTAGCGCACGGGCCAGCCGTACATCAGGCCGCCGTCGCGGTAAGAAGCGTTCAGGCCGCGCGGCAGCTTCAGCGGGCTGCTGGGGCCCAGGTTTTTCTCAAAGCTCTCGCCGTAGTTGCCGATGTTCTTGATGATGTTGTAGGCCCACTTGTCGTCCACGCCCAGGTTCTTGCCCATGCCCGGCGTCACGCCCAGAAGGCGCTGCACGTTGGGGTTGGTGCTCTTGAGCATTTCGTCGACGTTCTTGGACGTGATGCCGTATTCCTCGGCTTCCAGCATGGCGAACAGGGTCCAGCGCACGACGTTGAACCATTGCTCGTCACCCTGGCGGACCATCGGACCCAGCGGCTCCTTGGAGAAGTTCTCCGGCAGGATGTCGTACTTTTCCGGGTTTTCGAGGTTGCTGCGCGCCGCGGCCAGCTGCGACTTGTCGCCGGTGAAGGCGTCGCAACGGCCCACCGCGAAGGCGCGGATGATCTCGTCCAGGCGCTCGACGACCACGGGCTTGAAGACGATGTTCTGCGAGCGGAACCAGTCGGCCAGGTTGAGTTCGGTGGTGGTGCCGGGCTGCACGCAGACCGTGGCGCCGTCCAGCTCCTTGGCGCTCTTCACGTTCAGGGACTTGTTCACCATGATGCCCTGGCTGTCGTAGTAGTTCACGCCCACGCCGATCAGGCCCAGCGTGGTGTCGCGGGTCAACGAGAGCGTGGTATTGCGGGGCAGCACGTCGACTTCACCGGATTGCAGGGCGGTGAAGCGTTGCAGCGCGCTGACGGCCATGATCTTGGCCTTGGAAGCGTCGCCGAACATGGTGATGGCCAGCGCGCGGCACAGGTCCACGTCCAGGCCGATCCAGCCGCCCTTGCTGTCGTTCACCGAGAAGCCGGCGACGCCGGTGGACACGCCGCATTGGACGAAGCCCTTGTTCTTTACCGCCTCGAAAGTCGCGCCGGCGTGGGCGGTCAAGGACGAAATGAGTAAGGCGGTGCCTGCCGCGGCCAGTTTGAGTGCTTTCATGGGTGTCTCCGCGCCATCCGGCGCATTTGTAGCGATCAGCCGAAGGCTGAGGTGCGGCGAATGGTAGCCAGCGGCATAAGGGGGGAGAATCAGGGAATTCCCGTTAAATCCGTCCGGCGGAATTTTCTACAGGCCTGTCCATGAACAAGAACGAAGAACCCTCCGAGCGAGGCTCCGCCGCATGGCGCGGGTACAGCTGGGCCAAGACGCGCCTATTGGGCGTGTGGCGCGAACTGATCCGGGTCAACGCCAGCGACCGGCCCTGGGAAATGCCCCTGGCTGCAGCCCTGTCCTCCGGGCTGCCCTTGTTGGTGGGCGCCTATTTCGGACGCATGGATTACGGCCTGATGTCCAGCCTGGGCGGCATGGTGTTCCTGAGCCTGCCCAATTCTTCGCTGCAGCACCGCATGATGATGTTGCTGGCGGCGTCCTTCGGCATGGTGGCCTGCTATGCCGTGGGCGCGCTGACGCAGTTCTGGCCCGCGGTCATGCTGGTGGCGCTGACCTTCATTGCCATGGTGGTGAACATGGTCTGCCGCTGCTACCGGCTGGGCCCGCCGGGCAGCCTGTTCTACATCATGGCGACCGCGATCGCGGCCTACACGCCGGGGCGCGTGGAAGAAATTCCCACACGCGTCGGCATGGTGGCCCTGGGTAGCCTGGTCGCGTGCCTGGTGGCGTTTGTGTATTCCCTGCACATGACGCGGGTCGCGCCGCCGCCGCCCGAAACCGCGCTGCCCAGGCCCACGTTCGATTTCGTGGTCTACGACTCCGTGATCATCGGCCTTTTCGTGGGCGTGTCGCTGCTGGTGGCCGAGCTGCTGCAATTGCCGCGCCCGTACTGGGTGCCCGTCAGCTGCCTGGCCATTATCCAGGGCGCGACCTTGATGGCGGCCTGGAACCGTCAGCTGCATCGCATCCTGGGTACCGCCGTGGGCTTGTGCGTGGCATGGGCCTTGTTGAGCCTGCCGCTGAACGTGTGGACGCTGAGCCTGGTGATGATGGCGCTGTCGTTCGGCATCGAAACGCTGGTGGTGCGTCACTACGCCAGCGCCGTGGTGTTGATCACGCCCCTGACGATCTTCCTGGCCGAGGCGCCGCACCTGGGCCAGGGCTATCCCGCGGCCGTCATCGAGGCGCGCTTCCTGGATACGGTGGTCGGCGCATTCATCGGCGCCGTGGGCGCGGTGCTGCTGCATAACCAGCGCATCCGGCCGCGCCTGTCGCGCTGGATGCGGGCGGTGCTGCCCAAGCGGGTGAATTGAAGCGGGCTGTCAGGGGAGCTGCTTCTTGACCAGCACCACCAACGCGATGCCGAGCAGGATCAGTACCGACGCCGTTACCAGGATGCCGGTCACAGGCTCATCCAGGAACAGGGTCCCGCCAAATGCCGTCAACACCGGCACGCTGAGCTGCACGGTGGCGGCGTGAGTCACTTTCAGGCCTTTGAGCGCCGCGTACCAGAAGACATAGCCCAGGCCTGAGGTCACCGCACCGGAAGCCACGGCATATGCCACGCCCGCGGCATCGTAGCTCACGCGTGAACTCAGCCCATGCAGCAGGAATAGCAGCAACGCGACAGGCGTGGCGCGGATGAAGTTGCCCGCCGTCGCCGACGCCGCGTCCTTGGCGCCGCGGCCCAGCAACGAATAGGCGCCCCACGCGATGCCGGCCACTATCATCAGCAAGGCGTGGAACAACGGCGGCGCGCTGACGCTGGGCAGCATCAGGATCACCAGACCGGCCACCGCCAGTCCTATGCCCAGCCCCTGCGTGGCGCTCAGCCTCTCGCCGATGAAGAATCCATACAGGATCATGCTGATCTGGATCGACGCGAACAGCAGCAAGGCGCCCGTGCCAGCCGAGATCTGGGTGTACGCATAGGCGAAGGCCACGGCATAGGCCAGCAGCGCCGACGCACCACGCCAATTGCCTTCCAGCTGTTTCGCCGGTTTGCGAAGGCGCAACACCAGCCACAGCACCAATGCGCCGGAAGCGATGCGGATGGCCACGAAGGTGGCGGGATCGATGGCGGTGTGCTTGAGCGCAAGGCGGCACAGCAGCGAGTTGCCGGCGAAGGCGAGCATGGAGAGCAGGGTAAGCGCGTACAGGCGGGGTGTCATGGCGCGTTGTTTCCCTAGGGCAGCGCTTCGCGAATCCAGATGGAACGACAACCAGATCGTAGCGCGGAGTTTCCACTGCCGGGGGGAGGGGGATGCGCGTGCGGTTCGTCTCAGCGGGTACGTACTTTGGCCGAAGCCTTTGGACTGAAGGCGAGGGCTGCATGCTTCCAAAGCGCGTCCACCGCCGCGGATTTCCGGCTGGCCGCGGAGCGCACCAGGCCGAACTCCCTGCGCGCCGCCGGCGTCAGCGGCAAGGCCCGGAGCTGGCGCATGTCCGAGGGCAGGGTGGACTCGGGAACCACTGCGGCCCCCATGCCCTCGCGCACCAACGCGCAGGCGCTGGCCCAATCGCGGACCGTAACGCGGATGTCGTTGAGCTCCAGCCCGGCCTTGCGCGCAAGGCTCAGGCCATTCACGGCACAGCCGCCGGTCGCCAGAATGAACGGCTCATCGGCCAAGTCGGCCAGCGCAATACCCCGCGACGACGCGCGGCGGCTGAATGGGTGTGCGCCGGGCAGCAGCGCCATCCAGCGGTCGCGGCCCAGGATCAGGGCTTGCCTTGGTGCTGTGGGGTTCATCACCACGCCCAGATCGATGGCGCCGCGCGACAGCCAATCCTCGACCTCTTCATCCGTACCTTCCAAGGCCACCACCTCGATGCCGGGGTGGCGCTGCCGGAAGCTATGCAGCAGGGAGGGCAGCAGCGTCGAGATGACCGAAGGAAAGCTGCCCAGGCGGATACGGCCCTGGCTCAGTCCCTGGCTGTCGTCGGCAAGCGCGCGGATGGACTCCAGGTGAGACAGCATCGCGCGGGCGTGATCGATGACCTGTTCGCCCAGGGCGGTTACCGCCACTTCCTTGCGCGAACGGGTGAAAACCTGGAGCCCCAGCGACGCTTCCAGTTGCGCAATGGCCTGGCTGGCGCCGGACTGGGTAATGCCCACGCGCTCGGCGGCGCGCGAGATGTTGGCCGTGTCGGCCGTCGCGACGAGCAGGCGCCAATGCCCCAGGTTCAACATATTAAGTAGCTGAGCTAATGATAAGAGAATGGAGCATTAATTTTACCTGTGTGTCGCGGCGCGAGAGACTGCTCCCCTGTTGTTCCCTGGAGATGTCATGAAGCTCTACTACGCCCCGCATACCTGCTCGCTGTCGCCGCATATCGTCTTGCGCGAACTGGAGCTGCCATTCGAACTGGTCAAGGTAAACAACCAGACCAAGCAGACCGCGGACGGCCGCGATTTCCGCACCATCAATCCCAAAGGCTATGTCGCCGCGCTGGAACTGGACCAGGGCGACGTGCTGACGGAAGGGCCGGCCATCGTTCAGTACCTTGCCGACCTGCGGCCCGCCATGCAGCTAGCGCCGCTCAACGGCACGCGCGAGCGTACACGCCTGCAGGAATGGCTCAGTTTCGTGAGTAGCGAGATCCACGCGGGCTCGGCGCCCTTGTTCCAGACTGCCTTGCCCGAAGCCGCCAAGGCGCATTTCCGCGAACGGCTCTACAAGCGCTTCGACTACCTGGACGGCATCCTGGCCGAAAGCACCTACTTGATGGGCGAGCAGTTCAGCGTGGCCGATGCCTATCTGTTTACCGTGCTGGGGTGGTGCAGGTTCTTCGCGATCGACCTGGATCGCTGGCCTTCCCTGGCGGCATACGCCGCGCGCATCGGAGAGCGCCCTGCGGTGCGGGCCGCGCTGCGCGCGGAGGCGCAGGGCTGAACGTCATACGGTCACGGCAACGGATGCCTCATGCTTGCTGGCGCGTGGCCGCCAGCACGATTTCCCGCACGCACACGCCTTCCGGCTGTGCATAGGCGTAGTGGATGGCGTTGGCTACGTCCTCGGCGGCCAGCACCTTGCCGCCCATCTCGGCCTTCCAGGCTTCGTAGCCCGTCTTGATGTCCGCGTCGGTGGTATGGCCCAGCAGCTCGGTTTCCACGGCGCCCGGCGCGATGGTGGTCACGCGCACGTTGTGCGCCGACAGTTCCTCGCGCAGGTTTTCCGAGAGGCCGTGCACGGCGAACTTGGTACCCACGTAAGCCACGTGATTGGGGAAGGTCTTGCGCCCGGCCACTGAACTGATGTTGATGATGCTGCCGCGCTTGCGCTGGACCATGCCCGCCGCGACCGCATGCACGCCGTTCAGCACGCCTTTGACGTTCACGTCCAGCATCCGGTCCCATTGCTCCGGGTCCTGGCGCGTGATGTCGCCCAACAGCATGACGCCCGCATTGTTGATGAGCGCATCGGCCGGACCGAAGCGCGCCTCGCCTTCCTGCACAGCGGCGGCCAGCGCGACGCGGTCGGTCACGTCCACGGATAGCGCCAGGGTGTCGGGCAGGTTCAGCGCCTGCATTTTTTCCAGCCGGCGGGCCAGCAGCAGCAGCGGGTGGCCGTGGGCCGAGAACAGGCGGGCGGTGGCCAGGCCTATGCCGGAACTGGCGCCCGTGATGATGACGAGAGGCTTTTTCAAGGTAGACATGGCGGACTCCTGGTATCGGTTTTATGTATGCTTGAGTGTCGGGAATCATTCTATTCCCAGGGGTTTTCCCTGAGAAATGGTTTATTCCTTTGGAAGAAATCGGAAAAACTTATGGATAGCCGTCAGCTCAAGGCCTTTGTCGCCGTCTTCGAAGAGCGCAACATCACGGCCGCTGCCCGCCGTCTGCACCTGAGCCAGCCCGCTCTGTCCGGCACGATCAAGAGCCTGGAGGACTTGCTGGGCACGCAATTGTTCGCGCGCCAGGCGCGCGGCGTGGCCGTGACGGAGGACGCCCGCATCTTGTATCCGCAGGCGCGCCGCATCCTGTCGCAAACGGACTCGATGACGCATCAGTTTCGCCAGGGTTCGTCTGCGTCGCGCATCGAAATCGGCGTGGAGGCGGATATCGCGGGACAGGACATCGCCGCCTTCATGCGCGCGGCGCGGGAGGCCGTGCCGACGCTTTTCGTGAGCCTGCTTGAGGGTTGTCAGGGCGATGCCCGGCTGGCGACCGAAGACGAGCGCTGCGAGGACGAGCTGTTCCTGCCGCTATCCGTCGATCCTTACGTGCTGGCCAGACCGGCAGGCAGCGGCGCCGAAGCCGCATTGCCTTGGATCGTGTGCCCGGATCATCCGACGCATCAGCGTCTGCTTCCCTACTATGGCGCCGGGGCAAACACGCCGGCCGCCCACGCAGGATCGCTGCGCCTGGCATTGGCATTGACGGCGGCTGGCGCAGGCATATGCGTTGCGCCGGAGTCCCTTGCTTGCAGTCAGGCCGGCGTGGAGACCAGGCCGCTGGAAGGGTTGGAGATGTCGCGGCGCATCGGGCTTTGCTATGCGGTGCAAGCGCTGGACAAATCCGCCGTGGCAACCCTGGTGGAGCGGTTTCGGGATCATGCGTTTCAGGCCACGCACGCAACATAAAAAAGACCGGCCAACGCAACCGAGCGTCGCGGAAAGCAGGGCGCAAGACTGCAACTTCACTCGTTAAGTTGTAGTCTTGCGCCTTTTCGCCAATAAACGTGGCCGCGCAGCGGCCGATAAGAGAGGAGATAACTATGACGATGCTATCCGGCGCCAAGCTGGGCAAGGCGGTACTGGGGATGACGCTGGCTGCCGTGGCGTTTGCCGCATCGGTTTCCAATGCGCACGCGGACGACTACCCTTCACAGCCGATCAAGCTGATCGTGCCCTTTGCCGCTGGAGGCGGCAATGACGGGATCGCGCGTCTTCTGGGGCAGTTGCTGTCCGATGGCCTGAAGCAGCCCGTGGTGGTGGAGAACCGCCCAGGCGCGGGCGGCAAGCTGGGCGTGGAGCAGGGCCTGAAGGCAGCGCCCGATGGCTACACCCTGACCTTGATTTCCAATAGCTATTCCGTCAACCCCAGCCTGTACAAGCTGCCGTTCGATCCGGTGGAAGACATGACGCCGATCGGCATGATCGCGCGTGCCCCCTTCTTCGTGTCGGTCAATCCCGGCGTGCCGGCGGACAGCCTGGGCGATCTGGTGGCCCTGGCCAAGAAGAAGCCGGGCGGATTGACCTATGCCTCGTCCGGCACGGGCGGCATATCGCATCTGGCGATGGAGGCCTTCTTGAAGACGGCCGGTATCACCATGGTCCACATCCCCTACAAGGGGTCCGCGCCGGCTCTGACGGACACGGTATCAGGCCAGGTCAACGTAATGCTGACCACGGCGGGTTCGACGCTGCCTTATCGCGAGGACAAGCGCCTGAAGGTGCTGGCCGTGACCTTGCCGCAGCGCGTGTCCTCGGCGCCCGACATCCCGACGGTGCGCGAGGCTGGCGTGCCCTATGACGTGACGGTGTGGTACGGCATCATCGCGCCCAAGGGCGTGCCGCCGCAGGTGCAGGCCAAGCTCAACGCCGCGATCAATGCGGCGGTTGTCATGCCCGAGATGGCTGATCGTCTGAAGGCTACCGGGGAAGAGGCCGCGCCTGGTAGCCCGCAGGACTTTCGCGATCAGATCGTGAAGGAGATTTCCTTGTGGGGCGATGTGGTGCGCGAGGCGGGCGTGACCGTGAATTGACCGTCTCGCGGGAAACTAGGCACAGAGACGCAATCGTTCGTCAGCAAGTGCGAGAGAGGTCAGAGGCGCCTAGACGTCGTTGAATTGAGGATGTGGTGCTCTGCATTGAAGGTGCCATACATCAAGTTCATGCGAGATTTGGACGACCTCTCGATACCGAGAGCAACTGGCACGTCTTTGCATCCTCAAACCGAGCGAAAATGGGCAGGCGCGCTCTGGACTGGTCGTGGGCCACCTGGGCGGAATATTGAGGCCCAGAGTGCGCAGGTTGCGGACCTAAGAACGAAATGCAAGAGGAATTGTTATGACCAAAAAGACCACCAAAGAGAATCCTTTCCTTCTCACCATTGAACGCATTGTCACGCTTCATCCCAAAATGAGCGAAACGGAAAAGCAGGCGCTTGCCGAATGGGAAAGGACCAACCTCGGGGATGGCGTTACAGGTACAACAGACTGGCCCGGATGGCGCGAAGTAATAGCGCGACTGTCGCACTGAACGACGCGCGCATTCGGGCTCCCGGCTGAACGATGCCAAGCACAATCTCTCTTAATTTCTAGCATGATCAAAAATGCCGCAGAACTACTTGAATCCTTCGTTTTAGCCGAGAGAACGAAGGTTAAGTTGATCGACATGCCGCACATGCCCACGCTCGGGAGCGCTTACGAGGCGATAGCTAATGCGGGCATCGAAAAAGAATTTGTCCTGCCGCCCGAACTGGATCTACGTGTAGTCTCCGGTTTCATTGATGGAATCCCTAATCAGATAGACGGCATGCTCGTTTGTGGTGACGGTCAGCAGTACGGATTGACTGACCAATACATCTATCCTATCGAGCAGGTTCTATGTGTCCTGGAAGTGAAGAAGACCCTTGGGAAAGCCGACTTGACGGACGGAATTGCTCATTTAGCGGCAGTCCAAAGGCTCTTCCTTAAAAAGTTCATCGCTCGGCTTGACGCTGATGAAGACTTCGACTTCGCCGCCGCGAGGTCTTCTTATGAGAAAGTGACCGGTCGAGCGGCGCCACGCTCCGCTAAGGAGCTAGATGCACTCCCCCATTCCGATCGGCTGTTCTTCGTGACACTCTCGCGCCAACTCTTTGCCCCAGTGACCGTGCTGCTCGGCTTTGACGGGTACGCCACTGAGCGCGGCCTAAGAGAAGCAATTTTGGACGTGGTTGAATCGCACGCCGGAAGGGGTAGCAACGCTACGCCAGAACTTTTGCCTTCCTTGATCACGGCAGGTCAGTTCAGCGTCGTGAAATGTACTGGACGTCCATATCTCGTTTTTCGGTCGAATGGGGAGTGGGTGCTGCTGGCGTCAGCAACCCGCAATGTCGCCAGGACCTTGCTTGAATTCCTGTGGACAAAGATCTCGCATTTTTGCGACGTCCGCATGCCTTTCGGGGCCGACCTCGACCAGGAGAACCTCCGAGAGTTGCTCGTCGCACGGGGCACTATCAAGGATGATTTGCCCGCGTTTGAAGTGAGGGGACAGTCATACTCAACCAAGCAACTGAAACGTCCTGCTATCACGGCTTGGGCACCTTCGAAGCTCAGCGCCGCCGCGGTCACCGTGGCAGAGATGCTCGGCGCGCATGGCGGCGAACTCGAGCTAGATGACTCCTTTGCTCAATACATCGGCAAGAAGCACTCCTCCGGACTTGACGGGCCTGTCGCAGAACTCATCGGGACCAGTGGCTTTAGCAAACGGGGCAGTGTCCTTCAGCTAGTGTCTGGCCATGCTCTGATTGCATCGTTCCCCGACGGAACTGGCTACGTTGACTTCACAGGTGAGCGTTTGAGGATTTGGTGTGAAGAGCACGGTCTCGATCCCTACTACATGACCATTCTCTAGTAGTCGAACGGACTGCCTTCCCCAAGAAACTGCGTAAAGGTGTTGTGGCCGCGGATGGGAATTTTTGTTTGCGGATAAAAGGTGTCAGACTACGATTTCACTACCTTACCTTGTAGCCGGGAACCATTTTTTTGGAGTAGCGCGGCAAGGACACTAGGTGTCGATTTTTTCCGGTATCTGGCTTCTGTCGGACTGGATAGTCAAAGCCCCAAGAAATAACCGGCAGATGTTTACGATTGAAGCTGCGCACATAACTCCAATATTCAGCAGAAGAGCCATCGGCGAGTCCTGAATTCCATCTTGGAACCTGCTTTTCCTGTCTATCGCGGGCAAACCCTTCAATAGCGAGCAGACAATATCGTGAGCACGTCATTCAGCGAGTCCACCGATTCAGTTGAATTCGTCGCCGTCGCGTGCCTGTCCAAGTGGTACCCATGCATGCCAAATTTCCGAGGCCCGAGCATATCTGCTTCAATGGTGTCGCCGATCATGAGTATCTCTTCGGGCTGGCACGCAATACCATCGCAGAGGTATTGGTAGATCTCAGGCTGTGGCTTCACGGCGCCGGCTTCGTATGACCAGGCGCAAAAGTCCGGTTGGATGGGTAGCAAGTCCAATACCGGAGGTCCGTATGGCGCAGCGAGGTTGGAGCAAAGCGCTATTTTGATTTCTTGGTCTTTCAAGGCGGCCAGAGTCGGGGCTGCATCAGCGAATAGCGTGATGGATTGGATTTCCTCATGTAGTTCGGCTTCCAGAGAGCGCAAGTTCTCTTCGCTGACCATACCGCCGAACAAGCGAGCTGTCTGTCTCAGGTCCATCGCATTGCTCATCGCCCGGATGCCGTCGTCGCTCTGGCGCCGGCGGCCCGCCTCATGCAGCAGGCGGACCAGCTTGCGGAACGGGCGGGTGGGCCGTTCTATGCGGACCAATGTTCCAAAAACGTCGAATGCTACGGCCTTGATTGCCATCGAACCTCCAGCTTGTCAGAGTAGGCTTGCACCGCGCGGTCGGGGGACGGAACCAACCTTGTTGCGAGGAAATTCTATCGGCCGCAATTTGGTCCAAGTCCCGATATTGTCCGCTAGCTTGGGGTGTATACGTTGCACGCATTCGAGAGCGCCCGTTGCGCGCGGAGCGTCGAAATGAATATGTGCGAAGCGCCGCGTGCGGCAATCTGCCATGAAAAAAGCCGTTGACGGTAAACGTCAACGGCTTTTTGAATTCTGGTGCCCGGGGCCGGAATCGAACCGGCACGCCTTGCGGCGGGGGATTTTGAGTCCCCTGCGTCTACCAATTTCACCACCCGGGCTAGGAGGTCGCGGACACGTCCAGATGACGGTCGCGGGAGAAGCGAAGACGGCGATTATATGCGGTCTGGGAAAAATTGTCAGGCGGCCCTGGATCCAGCCATCTGACAGGGGCCAGTCCCTCCGCACACAGGGGCAGGTAGGGACTGGCTTTCCGAGGAATCCGCTGCCTTACTTTTTTTCAGGCAGGAACCAGTTCATCACCAGCGCGCAGATGCCGCCAGTAGCCACGCCCGACTCCAGCACGCTCTTTACGGCATGGGGCAGGTGCGACAGGATTTCCGGCACTTGCGACACGCCCAGGCCCAGCGCCAGGGACACGGCGATGATCAGCAGGGCGCGGCGGTCCAGGTGGATGCCGGCCAGGATGTTGATGCCGGACGCGGCGACCGCGCCGAACATGACCATGGCGGCGCCGCCCAGGACGGGCTCGGGCACGGCCTGCAGGATGCCGGCCACGGCCGGGAACAGGCCCAGCAGGATCAGCATGCCGGCGATCCACACGCCGACGTGGCGGCTGGCGATGCCGGTCAGCTGGATCACGCCGTTGTTCTGCGCGAAGACCGAACTGGGGAAGGTGTTGAAGACGCCGGCCAGGAGCGAATTCGCGCCGTTGACCAGGACGCCGCCCTTGATGCGTTGCATCCACAGCGGGCCTTCGACGGGCTGCTTGGAGACCTTGCTGGTGGCGGTGACGTCGCCGATGGCTTCCAGGGACGTGACCAGGTAGATGATCAGCATGGGCACGAACAGCGCCCACGAGAAGCCCAGGCCGAAGTGCAGCGGCGTGGGGATCTGGAACAGGGCGGCTTCGCGGGCGCCGGTGAAGTCCAGGCGGCCCATGTAGGCGGCGGCGATGTAGCCCACGGCCAGCGCCAGTACCAGGGCGGTGCTGCGCACCCACACGACTGGCACGCGGTTCAGCAGGATGATGGTGCCCAGGACCAGGCCCGACAGGGTCAGGTTCTCGGCGCTGGCGAAGGTGCCGTTGCCCATGGCGCTATAGCCGCCGCCCATGCTGATGAGGCCGACCTTGATCAGGGTCAGGCCGATGAGCAGCACGACGATGCCGGTGACCAGCGGCGTGATCAGGCGCTTGACGAAGGGCAGGATGCGGCTGATGCCCATTTCGACGAAGGAGCCCGCGATGACGACGCCGAAAATCGCGGCCATGACGGCTTCGACCGGGGTGCCTTGCTTGACCATGACCGAGCCGCCCGCGATCAGCGGGCCGACGAAGTTGAAGCTGGTGCCCTGCACGATCAGCAGGCCGGCGCCCAGGGGGCCGAAACGCTTGCACTGGACGTAGGTGGCAATGCCGGAGATGACCAGCGACATGGACACGATCAGGGTGGTGTCGCGGGAGCTCACGCCCAGGGCCTGGCAGATCAGCAGGCCGGGGGTGACGATGGGAACCAGGATGGCCAGCAGGTGCTGCAGGGCGGCGACGAAGGCCACGGGAGGCGCGGGGCGGTCGTCGGGGCCGTAGACCAGGTCAGGGCTGGGGTCGGCGTCGGATGAGCCGTGGGGGGCGGGTTGGGTCAGGGAGGCGGGTTGCATGGCGGATGGGCCGGCCAGGGATGGGTAGGGGGGAAAGTGCGGGATTTTAGCGGGGAAGGCCTCGCGCCGTCCGGGGACGGACCGGGAGGGGGCGCAGATGCGCCGCAGACCCGGGCCGGGATTGCGGCCGCTGGTTAGAATCCCTGGTCGCCAATCAACGGCAGGTCAGCCCCGCCACTCCATGCAAAAACGCGCCAAATGGGCCGTGATCTCGCTGGTCCTGATCATCGCCGCGCTGCCGATGTTCCTGTTGTTCTGGTTGATGGACGGCGACGACTTCGCGGCCGTCGACCGTGGACAGTCCTACGGCAACAGCATCTATAAGAACTATCAGGGCGGCGTTTACGCCGCCGTCCCCAGCAACGGCTACTACCGCATGGACGACGCCGATCCAGCCAGTTTCACGGCCTTCGATACCGGGGCTTTCGACGGCAGGCAGGCGGCCAGGGACCAGCGCCACGTGTATTGCGGCAACCAGGTCTTGCCGGACATGAAGCCCGCGTCCGCGCGCTACCTGGGCAACAGCTATTTCAGCGATGGCGCGGTCACGGTTTTCTGTTCGATGCACAGCGTGCGCAACGAAAAGCTGGGCATGCTGGACGAGTTCTGGCAGAAGATCCAGTACCAGGCGGACGCCGGCCCCAAGCCGCAGACCTACCTGTATCCGTTCGTCGTCCTGCCGGCCAGCGTCCGGCCCTACCGGCCGCTGCTGGACCGCGAGCTGGCCACTGACGATGTGCGCGTGTACTACCGGGGCCGCGAAATGCCGCAGGCGGCGCCGGCTTCGTTGCGCCGCCTGCCCGCGGGCAGGGATGGCGATGTCCGTTCCAGCGACGATTTTTTCGCCGACGGCCGCCGCGTCTATTTCCACGAGCAGTTGCTGCCGCTGTCGGATGATCCCGCGCTGTATACCTTCATGGTGGGCGACCTGTACCGCCAGCCCTATCTACAAGATCCGCGCGACGGCATGGTGTACGTGGGCGCGCAGCCCTTCGACGCGGCGCATGCGCCGTACCGCCTGCTGAACGAGCACGGCCGGCATGTGTACCAGGCGCTGTTCCGCAGCAAGAACGGCATCTTTTTCTACAACACGCAGACGCGGCAGGTGGAACGGGCGGGGGACGACCCCTTCGCTTCGGGATCCTTCACCGAGCTGTCGCCATACGTGTACACGGACGGCAAACAGACGTTGTTCCTGCAGGCGCAGGAAGTTTGGGCTCGCAACTCGCGGGGCGGGGGCGGCGGGCTGGTGTCCCGTTCCACGCTGGTCAATCAGCTGACGGATGCGCCGGCTGGGGAATGGATCAAGCGCGGCGTGGTTTATCACAACTTCGGCACGGTCTGGCAGAAGGGCGAGAAACTCTATTACCTCGACGAGCTTGGACCCTCGCAGCTGATTTTCCATTCGATCTATCAGATCATGGACCGCGACGCGGCGGATTTCCTGCTGCGCTCGCAAGAAACTCGGCAGATCACGACTGCCGACATCCGCAAGCTGGTCCGGGCCGGCAAGCTGGCGGTGCCGCAGTATGAAACCGTGCTGGAAGCCAGGACACGTTATCGGAAGGTGTTCTCCATTTTCTGAGGCGCCGCCGCCACTCCCCAAAATGGGAGGTTGGGGCCGGCCGGGGTTTTCCTGCCCGCCCTTGAAAATGCGCCATTGGCCCCCACATCAGTAGGGTTTCCCGGCGGCCGCGCGGGCCAGAAGTCCCGGCAGCCAATAACCGTCCCTAATTTTTTACCTAGCCACGTAGAACTATGAGCCAAACCGCCACGCCTTCCACGTCCGAAACCCTGGGGTTCCAGGCAGAGGTGAAGCAGCTGCTGCACCTGATGATCCATTCGCTGTACAGCAACAAGGAAATCTTCCTGCGCGAGCTGGTGTCGAACGCATCGGACGCCTGCGACAAGCTGCGCTTCGAGGCCATCGACCGGCCCGAGCTGCTGGAAGGCAATGGCGAACTGGCCATCACGGTCAGCTACGACAAGGCTGCCCGCACCATCACCATCTCCGACAACGGCATCGGCCTGTCGCGCGAAGAAGCGGTGGCCAACCTGGGTACGATCGCGCGCTCCGGCACGCGGGAATTCTTCTCGCAGCTGACCGGCGACAAGCAGAAGGACGCGCAGCTGATCGGCCAGTTCGGCGTGGGCTTCTATTCCTCGTTCATCGTGGCCGACAAGGTCACGGTGGTCAGCCGCCGCGCCGGCGCCACGGACGCGATCCAGTGGGAATCCGACGGCCAGGGCGAATTCACCATCGCCGCTGCCGAGAAGGCCACGCGCGGCACGGACGTCACGCTGCACCTGCGCGCCGACGAAGACGAATTGCTCAACGGCTGGAAGCTGCGCGAGATCCTGCGCCGCTACTCGGACCACATCTCCCTGCCCATCCGCATGGCCAAGGAAGAGTGGGACCAGGAAAAGGGCGAGCAGATCAAGACCGAAGAACTGGAAACGGTGAACCAGGCCAATGCGCTGTGGGCCCGCAGCAAGTCGGACGTGACTGAAGACCAGTACCGCGAGTTCTACAAGACGGTGTCGCACGACTACGACGACCCGCTGGCCTGGACCCACAACCGCGTCGAAGGCCGCAGCGAATACACGCAGCTGCTGTACGTGCCCAAGCACGCGCCCATGGACCTGTGGGACCGCGACGGCCGCCGCGGCGTGAAGCTGTACGTCAAGCGCGTCTTCATCATGGACGACGCCGATCAGCTGCTGCCTTCGTACCTGCGCTTTGTGCGCGGCGTGATCGATTCGGCCGACCTGCCGCTGAACGTGTCGCGTGAGATCCTGCAGGAAAGCCGCGACGTGCGCGCCATCCGCGAGGGTTCGGCCAAGCGCATCCTGTCGCTGCTGGAAGACATGGCGGAGAACAAGCCGGAAGACTACGCCACGTTCTGGTCCGAGTTCGGCCAGGTGCTGAAGGAAGGCGCGGGCGAAGACCACGCCAACCTGGAACGCATCGCCAAGCTGATGCGCTTTGCCTCGACCCACACGGGCGACCAGGCCCAGACCGTGTCGTTCGCCGACTACGTGTCGCGCATGAAGGAAGGCCAGGACAAGATCTACTACGTCACGGCGGATACCTTCGCCGCGGCCAGCAACAGCCCGCATCTGGAAATCTTCCGCAAGAAGGGCATCGAAGTCCTGCTGCTGTCGGATCGCGTGGACGAATGGATGTTGTCCTACCTGCGTGAATTCGACGGCAAGTCGCTGGTGTCGGTGGCCAAGGGCGGCCTGGACCTGGCCAAGCTGGCCGACGAGGAAGAAAAGAAGCACCAGGCCGAAGTGGCCGAGGACTTCAAGCCGCTGGTCGAGCGCCTGCAGAAGACGCTGGAAGACCAGGTCAAGGAAGTGCGCGTGACGCTGCGCCTGGTGGACTCGCCGGCTTGCGTGGTGGTGGGCCAGAACGAACTCAGCCCGCATCTGCTGCGCATGCTCAAGGCCGCCGGCCAGGAAGCGCCCAACGTCAAGCCGGTGCTGGAAATCAACCCCGAGCACCCGCTGCTGGCCCGCATCCGCGCCGCCGAAGACGGCGAGTTCGACCAGTGGGCGCGTTTGCTGCTGGATCAGGCGCTGCTGGCCGAAGGCGCGCAGATCGCCGACCCGGCCGCGTTCGTGAAGCGCTTGAATGCGTTGCTGCTGAAGTAAGCAGCGCATCCGTTTGAAGAAGGAAAGGCGCCTCTGGCGCCTTTTTTTCGTCTGGGAGACGCTTCACAAGCAGTGGCTTAAAAATTACCGCTCGGTAATTTCGTACAAAAAAAAGCTTGGGTTGAAAAAATTATTCCCGTTCGGTAATTTTGGGGATAGGCATGGCCTCGAACGATGTTCCTGCCGCGCTCGCAGGCGGGGCCGGCGTAACGATTCGCACATCGACCGAATTGGGCGAATTGGTGAAGGCCGTCCGGCGCTCGCAGGGCTTGCTGCAAGCGGATCTGGCTGGCCTGTCCGGCACCGGCAACCGCTATGTGGTGGATCTGGAGCGCGGGAAGCCCACGCTGCAATTGCAGAAGGTGCTGGACATGTTGGATCTGCTGGGCCTGGAAGTGCAGGTAGCGCCCAAGCGCCCGAGTCTGCCATGACCGTCGCCGATGTGCTGGACATCTATCACGCGGACCGCAAGGTCGGCCGCTTGTTCGACGAGCGGCCGTTGCGCTTCGTAGCCGTCCGCGGCCCCATCGGCTAGACCGTCTGCGCGGCCCCCTCGCCGCGTATCACTACAGCATCCAGCGCCACCACCCCCTTACCCTCAGGTAAAGCCAGTAAGGGATTGATCTCCACCGAACTGAAGTCCGCGCGCCGCGCGTGGGCGAAGCGGGATAGCGCCGCCAGCGCGTCGGCCAGCGCGTCGACGTCGCAAGGAGGCGCGCCACGCGCGCCTTGCAGCAGCGCGTAGCCCTTGATTTCGCGGATCATCGCCAGGGCTTCCTCGCGACCGAAGGGGGCCAGGCGGAAGCTCACATCCTTGAGCACTTCGACGAAGACGCCGCCCAATCCGAACATGACGACCGGGCCGAACACCGGGTCGCAATGCACGCCGGCGATGCATTCCACGCCCTTGGGCGCCATGGGCGCGACGAGCACGCCGTCGATGCGGGCGTCGGGCCGGTGCTGGCGCACGGCGGCCATGATGTCGGCATAGGCCTGCCGCCCGGCGGCTTCACCGCGGATGTTGAGCTTCACGCCGCCTACGTCGCTCTTGTGCGTGATGTCGGGCGATACCACCTTGAGCACGACGGGAGCGGCGTCGCCGTTCGTAGCAGCCAGCTCGGCGACGGCGCGCACTGCCGCGTCCACGTCGGCGGCCAGCGTGCAGGGCGAGGCCGGCAAGCCGGCCTGGCGCAGCAGCGCCATGGCCTGGACTTCGTTGTAGGCGTCCAGCAATGGCGGTGTGTGCGCCGCGGGCATCGTGGGAGCATCGTCAGCAACGTCGCTACCCGTATGAGCAGCCAGCCCGGCCACCGCGCCTATCGTGCGGATGGCGGCGCTGGGATCAGTGAACACCAGGCAGCCCAGCTGTTCCAGCTCGCGGCGGCGCGCGGGCGGAAACAGTGCGCTGATGGCCAGCGGCACGTCCGGATGGCGGGCCTGCATCTGCCTTGCGAAAGCCTCGAAGGTAGGCCACAAGGCTTCGGAGGATCCAGCAGCGGCCAGGAAGACGGCCAGCGCGTCGTAGCGTCCATCGGCCAGCATATCGTCGGCGGTGGCCAGCAGCAGTCCGGGTTCGGACACGGCCTGGCCGGTGACGTCGACGGGATTGCGGCCGCTGGCGAAGGGCACGCGCTCCAGCAGGCGGGCTTGAGCTTCGGCGGCGGGTTCGGGCAGCGCCAGGCCGGTGTCCTCGGCTTCGTCGGCCATCAGCGCGCCCACGCCGCCGGAGATGGTGAAGATCCCCAGCCGGCGGCCCTGCGGCGGCCGTTTCCAGGTGTCCAGCGCATAGCCCAGGTTGAAGAATTCCTCGATGGTGCGCGCGCGCAGGGCGCCATACTGGCGGAACAGCGCGTCGTACACGGCGTCGTCGCCGGCCAGCGCTGCCGTATGCGAGGCGGCGGCTTGCGCGCCAGCCTGGGTGCGGCCGATCTTGGTGACGACCACGGGTTTGCCCGCCGCGCGCGCCGCGGCCAGGGCGCGGCGCAGCTTGGCGCCGTCGCGGCAGCCTTCCATGTAGGCCATGATGACGCGGGTATCGGCGTCGCAAGCCAGCCATTCGATGCAATCGGCCACGTCGATGTCGGCCTCGTTGCCGGTGCTGATCCAGTGCGACAGGCCCAGGCCGCGCTCGCGCGCCATGCTGTAGGCATAAGCGCCGAATGCGCCGCTCTGCGACACCATGCCGATGCCGCCTGCGGCGACGATGCCGTTGGCGGGGGCGGGCGAGAACGTCGCGTAGACATTGCGCCGCACGTTCATGAAGCCCAGGCAATTCGGTCCCAGCAGGCGGATGCCCCGCTCGCGCGCGATGGCGCAGAGCCGTTCCTGTTGCGCGGTCCCTTGCGCGCCGGTCTCGGAAAAACCCGAGGTGAACACCACGGCGGCGCCTACCTGGCCGGGCCGGGCGCGTTCCAGCGCCTGCGCGGCATGGGCGGCAGGCACGGCCAGGATGGCCAGGTCCACGTCCGCGTCCAGCGCGTCCAGGCCGGGCAGGGCCGGTAGGCCGGCGATGGCGTCCGCGCGCGGGTTGACGGGAATGATGCGGCCGCCGTAACCGTGCTGGAGCAGCAACCTGACCGGCATTGCGCCGATCTTGCCGGGCGTCGTCGAGGCGCCGACGATGGCGATGCCTTGCGGATTGAAGAGGCGGGACAGGGAGGAGTCAGTCATGATGTGGCGATGAAGAGTCAGGAGTAGCGCACGACGCTGCGGCCCGTGCTGCCGCGTTCGAGCATGGCGGCCAGGGCTAGCGGCAGCTCGCGGGGTTCGATGACGCGCGCGATCAGGTCCAGATGCGCGGGGCGATACTCGGCGGCGAGCTTGTTCCATACCTGGCGCCGCAGCGGCATGGGGCTGTTGGCGTTGATGCCCAGCAGCTTGACGCCGCGCAGGATGAAAGGGATGACGGTGGTGGGCAGTTCCGCGCCGCCGGCGTTGCCGAAGGCGGCGGCCACGCCGTCCGGCTTCAGGCTGGCCAACGCGTGGGCCAGTAGCGGGCCGCCCACGGAGTCGACCACGCCCGCCCAGCGCGCGCTCATGAGCGGCTTGATGCCGGCCGACAGGTCGGGCGGAGCGATCACCTCCTGCGCGCCCAACGAGCGCAGATAGTCCGCCGCAGCCGGCTTGCCGGACATGGCGCAGACGCGATAACCGCGCTGGCTCAGGATGTCGATGGCGACGCCGGCAACGCCGCCGGTGGCGCCGGTGACCAGCACCTCGCCTTGTTCCGGCGTCAGTCCGCAATGTTCCATCCAGTGCAGCGAAAGCGCGGCCGTGTAGCCCGCCGCGCCCAGCACGGCGGCGTCGCGCAACCCGATGCCTGGGGGCAGCGGCAGCACCCAGTCATGGCGCACCCGCGCATACTCGGCGTAGCCGCCGTCGCAGTCCACGCCGATGCCGAAGCCGTGCACCACGACCTCCTGGCCGGGCGCGAGCGCCGGGTCGGCGGAATGCACCACGGTGCCCGAGAGATCGATGCCGCCGATACGCGGATACTCGCGGATGATGCCGCCGCGTCCGGCCTGGGCCAGCGCGTCCTTGTAGTTCAGGCCCGCATAGGCCACCTTGATGAGCGTGTCGCCCGCGGACAGCTGGTCCGCGGACAAGGTTTCGTAGCGGCCTTGCGGGGGCTGGCCCGCTGCGCCCGCATGTAGGCGGTAGGCCTGGAATTCGAGGTTTTCCATGTTCGTCTCCTTGAGGGCTCAGGCCAGCAGCCGGCGCGCCAGCGTGGCGCGGTGCAGTTCGTTGGCGCCGTCGTAGATGCGGAAGGGGCGCATCTCCTGCCAGACCATGGACACGGGCGTGTCGTCCGACAGGCCCGATGCGCCCATCATCTGCACGGCGCGGTCGGCCACGCGGTTCACCGCCTCGGACACGAAGACCTTGGCCATGGCGCTGTGCTGCTTCACCGACAGGCCCTCGTCCATGCGGGTTGCGCAATCCAGCGTCATGAGGCGGCTGGCGTGCAGGTCGATGTGGGAGTCCGCGACCATTGCCTGGATCTGCTGCAGATCGGCCAGGCGTGAGCCGAAGGATTCGCGCTGCATCACATAGGCCTGCGCCGTCTCCAGCGCGCGACGGGCGCGGCCGATGTAGCGCATGCAATGGGACAGCCGGGCAGGCTCCAGCCGCAGCTGCGCATACTCCAGGCCGCGGCCGGGTTCGCCCAGTACGGCTTCATCGCCGACCTCGCAGTCCCGCAGCAGGATCTCGGCGTGGCCGCCGATCTGGTAGCCCGTCACCATGCCGATGTCGCGCACCACCTGGTAGCCCGGCGTGTCCGCCGGCACCAGGAACAGCGTGGCGCCGGTATCGGTGCGCGCCAGCACCAGCGCGAAATCCGCGCCCACGCCGCCGCTGATGAATTGCTTGTGGCCGTTCAGCACCCAACGCGCGCCGCGCCGTTCGGCGCGGGTGCGCAGCATGGACGGATCGGAACCGGCGCCGGGCGCGGGCTCGGTCATGGCGAAGCAGGCTCGCTGTTCGCCGCGCACCAGCGGCGCGAGGAAGCGTTCCTGCTGGGCGGAGTTGCCCAGGCGCAGCAGCGTCAGCATGTTGGGCTGGTCGGGCGCGGCGCAGTTCAGCGCCGCGGGTCCAAGGAAGCCGCGCCCCGCTTCTTCCAGCACCTGGGCCAGGGCGCGCCAGCCCAGTCCCAGCCCGCCCCATTCCCGCGGCAGCTGCGGCGCATACAGGCCGGCCTCGCGAGCCTGTATGCGCAGTTGGGCGACGCAGCGATCCAGCGCGGCCACGTCGCGGGCAATGGCGGGGGACTCGGCGGGTATCGCCACCTCGTCGACGAAGCGGCGCACGCGCGCGCATACGTCTTGCAGGGCGTCGCCGCCGTTGCGTTCTTGCTTGGACTGCATGGTTTATTCCTCGATCTTGACGCCGGCCTGCTTGACCACGGCGCGCCATCTGTCGGTTTCGTCGGCGATGTGCCGGCCGAACGCTTCGGCCGTGCCGCCGGTGGCTTGCATGCCCAGCCCGTTGAAGTAGCTGCGCACTTCCGGATCGGCCAGCACGGCGTTGATCTGCCGGTTCAGCAGGGCGATCACGTCCTTGGGCGTACCGGCGGGCGCCATCACGCCCCACCAGGACGAGGCCGACAACGGCACGCCCAGTTCAGCCAGCGTGGGCACGTCGGGCAGCTCGGGATTGCGCGTTTGCGAGGCGATGGCGACCGCGCGCAGACGCCCGGCCTTGACCTGCGCATACACCGGCGGCAGGTTGTCGAAGCTCATCTGGACCTGGCCGCCGACCAGCGCGGTGGCGGCTTCGCTGCTGCCCTTGTAGGGGATGTGCCGTAGCGCGATGCCGGTCTGGTGGGCGAACTGCTCGCCCGCCAGATGGGGGATGCTGCCCGTTCCCGCGGTGGCGAATGTCAGGCCCTGCTGCTGCGCGGCGGCGCGCTTCAAGTCTTCCAGGCTGCGTATGGGGCTGGCGGCGGGCAGCAGCAGGTAGACCGGTACGTCCGTCGCCCAGACCACGGGCGTCAGGTTCTTCTTCACGTCGTAGGGCAGCTTGGCGTACAGCACGCTGTTGGTCGCCAGATTGGCGGTGCCCATCAGCAGGGTGTAGCCGTCGGGCGCGGCGCTGGCGACCAAGGCGGTGCCGATCTGCGTCGCGCCGCCGGGCTTGTTTTCCACCACCACGGGCTGGCCCAGCAAGGGGGCCAGCTTGCGGGCGATCATGCGCGCCGCGGTGTCGGTGCCGCCGCCGGCCGCGTAGGGCACGATCAGGCGTATCGGCTTGTCGGGATAGGCGGCGGCCTGTGCCGCCCCGGCCGCGCCCAGCAGGGCGACGGCGCACAGCGCGCGCAGCGTTCGGATCAGGATTTGCATGGCGGTCTCCCGGCGGGCCTACTGGATGCGGGTGCCGGTGGACTGCACCAGCTTGCCCCACCAGGCGGTTTCGTCCGCGATCTGCTTGGCGAACTCGGCCGGCGTGCTGGCCAGCGGTTCCGCGCCCAGCTCCTGGAAGCGGGTGCGCAGCTGCGGGTCCTGCAGCGCCTTGACCACCGCTGCGTGCAGCCGTTCGATCACCGCCGGATCGGTGCCGGCAGGCGCCATCAACCCCTTCCAGGCCATCACCACAAAGCCCTTCTGCCCAGCTTCATCGAAGGTGGGGATGTCGGGCGCCGCGGTGGCGCGCTGGTCGCTGGGCACCGCCAGCGCGCGCAGGCCGCCGGCTTTTACCTGCGGCAGCAGCGCCGGCATGTTGTCGATCATGAAATCGATGTGGCCGGCCACCAGGTCGGTGACGGCGGGGCCGGTGCCTTTGTAGGGCACGTGCTCGGCCTGGATGCCGGTCTGCTGCTTGAGCAGTTCGCCAGCCAGCTGCGCCGGCGAACCGTTGCCGGGAGAGCCAAAGGACAGCTTGCCGGGGTTGTTGCGCGCGTACTGCAGGAATTCCTGCAGCGTCTTCACCGGCATGGATTTGGTCACCACCATCAGATTGTGTTCGCGCTCCAGGCATGTGATGGGCGCCAGGTCCTTGGCCGGATTGAACGGCATGTTGGCGTACAGGCTGGGATTGATGACGGTGGGTCCGGCCGCCGCCAACAGCAGCGTGTAGCCGTCGGGCGCGGCGCGGGCCACGAAGTCGCCGCCGATGTTGCCGCCGGCGCCGGGTTTGTTCTCGACGATGACGGGTTGGCCCAGGATGGGATGCAGCGCTTCGGCCAGCAGGCGGCCCAGGATGTCGGTCGAGCCGCCGGGGGCGAACGGCACGATCAGCCTCACGGGCTTGTCGGGATAGGCGGCCGCGGCTTGCGGCGGCAGCGCCGCGCAGGCGAAGGCGGCGGCCATGGCGCCGATCCACTTCGGCAGGTGCTTGTGCAGCATGATGGAAGTCTCCTTTGGTTGGCGGGCCGCCGGCTTCTTGCGGCTGCGGTCCCTGTATTGCCCTAGCGGCCGGGCGTGTAGCCCGCCTGGCTCAGCGTATGGCGGGCGATGTTCAATTGATGGATCTGGCTGGTGCCCTCGTACAGGCGGAACAGGCGCACGTCGCGGTAGAAGCGTTCTATGCCGTGATCGGCGATGTAGCCGTAGCCGCCATGCATCTGCACGCAACGGTCCGCCACGCGGCCGCACATCTCGGACGCGAAATACTTGCAGATCGAGGCGTTCAGCGTCACGTCGGCGCCGGCATCGCGCTCGCGGGCGGTTTGCAGCACCAGGGCGCGGGCGGCCTGGATCTCGGTCTGGCAGTCGGCCAGCATGGCCTGGATCAGCTGAAAGTCCATCAACGGCTTGCCGAACTGCTGGCGCTCGGCCACGAAGCGCAGCGTGTCGTCCAGCATGCGGATCGCCGGGCCGATGCACAGCGCGGCCAGATGGATGCGTTGTTTGTTCAGGACCTTCATCGCGGTCTTGAAGCCCACGCCTTCCTGGCCGCCGATGATGCAGTCGGCCGGCACGCGGCAGTCCTCGAAATGCACGGCGGACACGGGCGATCCGGCCTGGCCCATCTTGTCGTAGGGCTGGCCGGTGGACAGGCCCGGCGTGCCGCGCTCCACGATGAAGGCGGTGATGCCCTTGGCGCCAGGCGCATCGGGATCGGTGCGCGCCATGACGGTGAACAGGCCCGCCAGCGGCGCATTGGTGATGAAGCACTTCTCGCCGTTCAGCACGTAGTGGTCGCCGTCGCGCACGGCCGTGGTGCGCAGGGCCGTGGCGTCGGAACCCGCTTGCGGCTCGGTCAGGGCGAAGCAGCCGGTCAGTTCCCCGGAGGCCAGCCGCGGCAGGTAGCGGGCCTTCTGCGCGTCGGTGCCGTCGGCCACCAGCGCCTCGGAGCCGATGCCGGTATTGGTTCCGACCCGGGCGCGAAACGCCACCGAGCATTGCGACAGTTCCATGGCGGCCAGGATCAGCTCCTCGGTCGTCATGCCCGCGCCGCCGTATTCCTCGGGAATGGAGTACCCGAACAGCCCCTGCGCGGCCATGCTGGCGACCAGGTCCTGCGGCACCTCGTCCAGGCGGGCGACCTCGGCTTCGCGCGGCGCCAGTTGCTCTCGCACGTAGCGGCGCAGCGATGCTAGGAATTGCGGGAATCCGTCGGGGTCCCTGATCATGGCTAGTCTCCGTTTCATCATGGGCGCTGATGCGTGCCGCGCCGTGTTGAATCCAGGCTAGCAAAAGGCCAAGGGATTTGAGACAAGTGTTTCGATATCTTGAATGCATGGCGAGCCGTCGCTGCTCTATGATCGGCAGGGATAGACCGCGCATTCCGCGCCCAGGACCTCCACCATGACCACCCGCCCCGGCGAGCGCCATGCCGACCCCGCCTTCGCCACCACGCTGGCGCACGGCTTGTCGGTGCTGCAGGCGTTCCGGCATGGCGAACCCGCGCTCAGCAACCGCGAGCTGGCGGACCGCACCGGTCTGTCCAAGGCCACGATTTCACGCCTGACCACCACACTGATGCAGCGCGGCTTGCTGCGTTACGACGGGGGCTTGCGGCGGTACCGGCTTGGCACGGCGGTGCTGTCGCTGAGCTATCCGCTTCTGGCCAGCATCAAGGTTCGCCAGTTGGCGCGCCCGCTGATGAAGCGCCTGGCGGACGCGGCGGGCGGCTCGGCCTCGCTGGGCATGCATCACGGCCTGAACATGGTGTACGTGGAAACCTGCCGCGGACACGACGCCGTGTCGTTCCGGCCGGATATCGGCGCCTTGCTGCCGCTGCTGCCTTCGGCCATGGGACGGGCCTGGCTGGCGCAGGCGCCGGCGGACGAGGCGGAGCCCTTGCTGGCGGCGTTGCGGCGCCAGGATCCCGCCATCTGGCGGCGCCACGCGCCGGACTGGGATCAGGCTCAGCGCGACTACGCCGAACACGGCTATTGCGTGGGGCAGGGCGATTGGCATTCCGACGTGCATGCGGTGGCGGTACCCATGCGCACCCCCGTCGACGGCCAGGCGCTGGTGTTCAACTGCGGCGTACCCGTGACGCGGTTGCGGCCGGGCGACTTGCGCGGCCGCATCGCGCCGCGCCTGCTGACGCTGGTGGCGCGCGTGGAAAAAATGCTGGAGCGCCAGCATGACGCATGACCAGGATCGCGAATTCACCACCACGCTGGCGCGCGGCATCGACATCCTGGCGTGCTTTCGCGCCGACCGGCCGGTGCTGGCCAACAAGGACTTCGCGCAGCAGACCGGGTTGTCCCGCAGTGCCGTGGCGCGCCTGACTCACACGCTGGTGGAGCTGGGTTTTCTGCAGAGCGTAGGCGAGCCCGCGCGCTACCGGCTGGGTGCCTCGGTCCTGGCGCTGAGCTATCCTTTGCTGGCCAGCATGCAGATCCGACAGTTGGCGCGGCCGCTGATGAAGCAGCTGGCCGACCACGCGCGCGGCGCCGTGTCGCTGGTGGTGCGCGACCGCCTGCAGATGGTGTACGTGGAAACCGCCCGCTCCAACGAGGCCTTGCAGACGCGGCCCGACATAGGCGCGTCGCTGCCGCTGCTGTCCAGCGCCGCCGGCAAGGCGTGGCTGGCGCGGGCGTCGGATGAGGAGAGGGCGGTCGTCCTGAACCAGCTGCGCGTGGCGGATCCCCGGCACTACGAGGTCCACTTTCCTAGCCTGGCGGCTGCGCGCCGCGATCTGGAGCGCAAAGGCTATTGCGGCAACAATCTGGAGTGGCGGCCGGACGCCTATGGCTTTGCCGCGCCGCTGGGCAGGCCCTATCAGTCGTTGCTGTACGTCTTCAATTGCGGCGTGCCGGCGCAGGACGGGCCTTACCGCGAGCGCGCAGCCGACATCGGCCCGCGGCTGGTCGCCCTGGCGCGCGAGACGGAAAGGCTGCTCGGGCTGGCCTGAGACGACTCGGCCCGTTTCCTGGATTCATGACTCCAAGTCAAAAGTGTTTCGCTGTTTCCTGCCTTTTTCCGCAAGGATGACGGCGGCATACTGGCTGCCTGCCTTCCGATCGGGTTTTCCCGCGCTCCGGCCCTTTGCGCCGGCCCGGTCCCTGGTCGGCGCAATCGAACCCAAGGAAACCACATGAATCCCCAGGACTCCCAGCCGGTGAAGGCCGGCCTGCCATTGCTGGCGCTCGCCGTCGGTGCCTTCGGCATCGGCGTGACCGAGTTTTCTCCCATGGGCCTGTTGCCCGTCATCGCCGAAGGGGTGGACGTGTCCATTCCCAGCGCCGGCATGCTGATCAGCGCCTACGCCATCGGCGTGATGGTGGGCGCGCCGCTGATGACGCTGGCCCTGTCGCGCTGGTCGCGCCGCAACGCCTTGCTGGTGCTGATGGCGATCTTCACGGTGGGCAACGTGCTGTCCGCGCTGTCGCCCAACTACACGACGCTGCTGCTCGCGCGCCTGGTCACCAGTCTGAACCATGGCGCGTTCTTCGGCCTGGGTTCGCTGGTGGCGGCCAGCGTGGTGCCGCGCCACAAGCAGGCCAGCGCCGTGGCCACCATGTTCCTGGGGCTGACCATCGCCAACGTCGGCGGGGTGCCAGCAGCCACCTGGCTGGGCCAGGTCATCGGCTGGCGCATGTCGTTTGCCGCGACCTCGGTGCTGGGCCTGATCGCGATGTTGTCGCTATGGTTCGCGTTGCCGGCGGGTGAGGCAGGTCGCCGTCCCGACATCCGCCGTGAACTCGCCGTGCTGAAGAGCCCGGTGGTGCTGGTGGCCTTGCTGACCACGGTGCTGGGTGCGGGCGCGATGTTCACGCTCTACACCTACGTGGCGCCGACCCTGGCGGAGTTGACGGGCGCTTCGCCCAACTTCGTCACGGCAATGCTAGTGCTGATCGGCGTCGGCTTCACCCTCGGCAACACGATGGGCGGGCGCTTTGCCGACCGTTCGCTGGACGGCAGCCTGATCGCCTTCCTGGTGCTGATCATCGCCGACCTGCTGGCGTTCCCGTGGCTGGCCACGACGCAGACCGGCGCAGCCATTGCGCTGCTGATCTTCGGTTTCGGCACGTTCGCCGTGGTGCCGCCGCTGCAGATGCGGGTAATGCGCGCCGCCACCGATGCGCCGGGCCTGGCCTCGTCGGTGAACGTGGGCGCCTTCAACCTGGGCAATGCGGTAGGCGCGGCGGCGGGCGGGGGCGTGATCTCGGCGGGCATGGGCTATGCCGCGGTGCCTGTAGCCGGCGCGGTTATCGCCGCGGCCGGCCTGGGCCTGGTGCTGTGGCAGCGCGCAAGCAACGAGCGCCAGCGCAAGGTGGCGATGCAGGGCTGCTGAGCGCGCGACGCGCAGCAAGCAAAAAGGGCGCCTGTGGCATGCAGGCGCCCTTTTTCATGCCGGAGGACCGCAGCGTTTCAAGCCTCGATCCGCTCCACCTTCCCCACCAGCAGGATGTACGACAGCGCGCCCAGCAAGGCCAGCGACGACACGTACACAATGGCAGGCGCGAAGCTGTCCTTCGTCACCAGGAAGCCGATCACGATGGGCGTGCAGATCGACGACAGGTTGCCGACGAAGTTGAACACGCCGCCGGTCAGGCCCAAGAGGCGCACCGGCGCCAGCGTGGACACCAGCGACCAGGTGATCGATGCCAGGCCGTTGCCGAAGAAGGCCAGGGCCAGGAAGAAGATCACCCAGGGCGTGGAATCGGTGAAGTTGGCACCGATCATGGACGTGGAGATCAGGAGGCCCAGGATGATGGGCAGCTTGCGCGCCAGGCCGACGGTGGCGCCGCGGCGGATCAGGAAGTCGGACAGCACGCCCGAGCACAGCACGCCGACGAAGGCCGCCAGGAACGGCACCGAGGCCAGGAAGCCGGACTTGATGAAGTCCATGCCGCGGTACTTGACCAGGTAGGTGGGGAACCAGGTCAGGAAGAACCACAGCGTCGACGTCAGGCAGAACTGGCCCAGGTACACGCCCCACAGCTTGCGCTTGCTCATGACCAGGCCCAGGTCGTTCCAGTTGAACGGCGCCTTCTTTTCCTTGACGCTGCGGTCCAGGTCGACCACGCCGCCGCCTTGCTGGATCAGCTCGATTTCCGCCGCGTTCGCGCCCTTGAACTGGCGCGGCTCGCGATAGATCATGAACCACAGCACGCCCCACACAATGCCCAGGAGGCCGGTGCTGACGAACACCATGTGCCAGCCATAGTGGTGCTGCAGCCAGGCCAGCACCGGCGTCAGGAACGCCAGGCCGACGAACTGGCCCGAGGTATAGAAGCCGATGGCGGTGGCGCGTTCGCGTTCCGGGAACCAGGTGGTGACGACGCGGTTGTTGATTGGATAAGCGGGCGCTTCCAGCGCGCCCACGGCCAGGCGCAGCACGAACAGGATGACGAAGCTGCCGGCAAAGCCCATGAAGAACGTGGCTGCCGACCACAGGATCAGCGCGGCTGCGTACAGCAGGCGCGGCGATACGCGGTCGACCAGCCAGCCGCCGGGGATCTGCATGGCGGCGTAGGTCCAGCCGAAGGCCGACAGGATCAGGCCCTCATGCACGGTGTCCAGGCCGAACTCGTCCTTGAGCGCGGGTGCTGCGATCGACAGGTTGCTGCGGTCCAGGTAGTTGATGACGACGGTGATGAACAGCATCACCATGATGAGATACCGGCTGCGCGTGGGGCGCTGGGCGCTCTGCAGGCCGGCGTGGGTGGCTGTGGACAAGGGATGTCTCCTCTTTCTCTTTATCGGCTGATTTTTATCGGCTTACCATTCGGCGAAGCTGCCGTCGGCGTGGCGCCAGACAGGGTTGCGCCAGCGGTGGCCCACGGCGGCGCGCTCCTTCACGTATTCCTCGTTGACCTCGATGCCCAGGCCGGGGCCTTGCGGAATCGCGACCATGCCGTCCTCGTAGGCGAAGACTTCGCGGTTGCTGACATAGTCCAGCAGGTCGTTGGCGGCGTTGTAGTGGATGCCCAGGCTTTGCTCCTGGATGAAGGCGTTGTAGCAACCGGCGTCGATCTGCAGGCAGGTGGCCAGCGCGATCGGGCCCAGCGGGCAGTGCAGGGCCAGCGCCACGTCATAGGCTTCGGCCATGGCCGCGATCTTGCGGGTTTCGGTGATGCCGCCGGCGTGCGAGGGATCGGGCTGGATGATGTCCACATAGCCCTCGGACAGCACGCGCTTGAAGTCCCAGCGCGAGAACAGGCGTTCGCCCAGCGCGATCGGGGTGGAGGTCAGCGGGGCCAGTTCCTTCAGCGCTTCGTAGTGTTCGCTCAGCACCGGCTCTTCTATGAACATGAGCTTGAACGGGTCCAGCTCCTTCATCAGCACCTTGGCCATGGGCTTGTGCACGCGGCCATGAAAGTCCACGCCTATGCCGACGTTGGGGCCGACCGCGTCGCGCACGGCGGCCACGTTCTCCAGGCACTTCTCGACCTTGTCGAAGGAATCGATGTACTGCAGCTCCTCGGTGCCGTTCATCTTCACGGCGGTGAAGCCGCGCTCCACGGCGCTCTTGGCGGCCGCCGCGGTGTCGGCCGGGCGATCGCCGCCGATCCACGAGTACACGCGGATGCGGTCGCGCACGTTGCCGCCCAGCAGCTGCGACACGGGCACGCCCAGATCCTTGCCCTTGATGTCCCACAGGGCCTGATCGATTCCGGCCAGCGCGCTCATGTGGATGACGCCGCCGCGGTAGAAGCCGCCGCGGTACAGCACGGTCCAGTGGTCTTCGATGTTGCGGGGATCCTTGCCGATCAGGTAGTCGGACAGTTCCTCGACGGCGGCGGCGACCGAATGGGCGCGGCCTTCGACCACGGGCTCGCCCCAGCCGACGATGCCGGCGTCCGTTTCAATCTTCAGGAAGCACCACCGCGGCGGCACGATGTAGGTGGTGAGCTTGGTGATCTTCATGCTTGGGTCTCCTGGGCGGGATAGGCGCGTTGCCAGGCCGCGATGAATGCGCGCGCGTTCTGGCCGACTTGGGCGGCCGACAGGCCGGGTTTGTACAAGGCGGAGCCCAGGCCGAAGCCGCTGGCGCCCGCCTGGGCGTAGATGGCGATGTTGTCGGGCGTGATGCCGCCCACGGGCGCCAGCGCAATCGGCGGACGCAGCACGGCGCGCCAGGCCTTCAGCACGGCGGGGCCGAGCTGCTCGGCCGGGAACATCTTCAGCACGTCGGCGCCTGCGGCCAGCGCGGCATAGGCTTCGGTGGGCGTGGCCACGCCGGGGCAGGAGGCCATGCCCAGCGCCTTGGCTGCGCGGATCACGGCGGCGTCGCTGTGCGGCATGACGATGAGTTCGCCGCCGGCCTGCTGGACGCGGGCGCAGTCCTCGGGGTCCAGCACGGTGCCCGCGCCGATCAGGCAGTCGGTGGGCAGCGCCGCGCGCATCGCGCGGATGCTGTCCAGCGGGTCGGGCGAATTCAGCGGCACTTCGATCAGGCGAAAGCCGGCGGCGTAGAGCTCCAGCCCTATGGCTTCGGCCTCGGCGGGCTTGATGCCGCGCAGGATGGCGATCAGGCCGCAGTGGGCCATGGCGGTTTGCAGACCGGGATGGTTCATGTTCGATTCCTATTCCGTGGAGGGCGAGGCGACCAGCCCGGCGCAGACGGCCAGGTGCCACAAGCCGCGCTCGGTGGCGTTCTGCGCCTGTTCGGGCGTGCCCAGGCCGTAGTGCTGCATGGCCTGGATGTAGCGCCGGCACAGCGCGGCGTCGCCGCAAAGCACGATGCGGGGCAGTTCGCCCTGCTGCTGCAGCATGCCGGCCAGCGCCGCGATTTCATGGCCGATGAGCAGGCCCGACAGATAGTCGGCCTGCGATTCGGGCGCCAGTTCGCCGGTCAGGCCGAGCGCGCGCGTGCTGAAGATGGTGGACAGCACGCCCGCGCGCCCGGCCGGCGCCCCGGCGACCTTCAGGCCGCGTTCGAAGGCGGCCATGTCGGCGCTGGCGGCGTCGGCCATGGTCCGGCCCAGGATGGTGTGGCCGCGCAGCGCCGCGTAGACCTCGCCAGTCATGAAGGTGTCGAAGTGGGTGACGCGGCCGCGGCGGGCGCTGACCCACTTCGAATGGGTGCCGGGCAGGCCGATCAGGACGCTGTCGGCGCTGCGGGTCGCCTGGTCCGCCATCACGCCGACGACCTGGGTTTCTTCGCCGCGTATGACGTTGGGCAGGCCGTGGCGCTGGATCAGGCCGGGCACGATGTGCAGGGCGGGGCCGCCCTCGCGCTCGACCTTGGTCAGCAGCGTGCCGATGCGCTGCAGGTCGACCGGCACGTCCAGGTAGGCGGCTTCCTTCCAGCCCTGGGCGCTGCCGACCATGCCGCAGGCGATCACCGGCAGGGCCGGTTCGGCGCGCAACCAGTCGCCGCAGGCTTGTTCGAAAGCCAGTTCGAAGCCCGACAGGGCGGTGGTGGCGGCGCCGTCCTGCAGCGGCTGCGGCAGGCGCATGATGCCCCAGGGCAGATGGCGCGTATCCAGCGTGCGGCCGGCGGCATCCAGCCGGTAGGCGCGCAGCGAGGAGGTGCCCCAATCCAGCGCGATAAGCGCCGCGCGGGCGGGAGATCCGGTAGTCATCAGAAGCTGTCTCGTTTCCGGCCGCAAACCGGGCTGCGGACGCGCGGTGAGGCTGGCGCGGGGCAGGGTTCTGCGGACCTTGTTGTCTCATGCCTGCCGGGCGTAGGTGAGCGCGCGGCGGGCGATGGGAAAAATTCTAGATCAGCGCTTGAAAAATCTCAAAATATAGAATTAAATCCCATATATAGGGAATAAATGGCGGTGAAGCTTGTTTCACCTCCTCGGCGTTCTTTGCGGGAATCGCCCGCAATCCGCGTCTTATCCCCGCATCCCGCCGCGATCGCGGCGGTTATGCTTGCACTCGTCTCTTGTTGCCCGGCCTCGCTTTCATGACCTCCACGCAGACTCCCGACCGTACGCCCACCCTGGATCCCGATGCCGCCGCGCCCGCGGGCACGCAGACGCTGATGCGCGGCCTGGCGGTGGTGCAGGCCGTGTCCGGCGGCGCGCGCGACCTGAAGGAAATCTGCGCCCGCATCGGCGTGGCGCGCAGCACCACGCACCGGCTGGCCAGTTGCCTGGTGCAGGAACGCTATCTGCGGTCTTTGCCCGGCGTGGGCTATGTGCTGGGGCCGAAGCTGATCGAACTGGGCTTCCAGGCGCGCGAAGCCTTTCCGATGGCGACGCTGGCGCGTCCCTACCTGGACAGCCTGGCTGAGCAGACGGGCGACACCATCCACCTGGCCGTGCGCGACAACGACGAAGTCCTGTACCTGGAAAAGATCCCCGGCAAGAAGGGGCTGGAGATGCGCTCCCGCGTGGGGCACCGCATGCCGCTGGCCGCCACCGGCGTGGGCAAGGCCTTGCTGCTGGATACCGAAGAGCCGCAATGGAAAGCGCTGTACCGCGTCGGCGCGCCGGTGTCGTCGCGCGCGGGAGGCGGCAGCCCGACCTGGGAGGCCTTCCGCGACCGCATGCGCGACTATGCCGCCCACGGCTATGCGTTCGATCTGGAAGACAACGAGCCCTCGATCCGTTGCGTGGCGGCGCCCGTGCGCGACGCTTCCAGCGGCATCGTCGCGGCGATCAGCGTGTCCAGCACGGTGCCCTACATGTCGCTGGAGCGCATGCGCGACATGGTCGCCGTGGTGCAGGGCGCCGCGGCGGGGATTTCAGCGGAACTGGGGTGGAAGGTGGACCGCGGCTGAGGCCGCGGCCCTGCGTCTTATTCCAGCGGCAGCGTCAGCACGCCCTGCGGGGCCGGACGCATCATGACGCGACGGTACCAGGCCGACAGCGCCGGCGTGTCGGGCCGTTCGATCGGCAGGGCCAGCCAGCGGTGGGCCGAGCAGACCAGGGCGATATCGCCCATGGTCAGGTGGCGGCCAGCGATGAACTCGCGGCCCTGCAGGGCCTGGTCCAGGATCTGGGCGCGCGCATTTGAACGCTTGACCGAGTTTTCGATGGCGGCGCGGTCGCGCTTATCCTCGGGCGTGCGGATCAGGCCCAGGAACGCGGGCCCCATGACGCCTTGCCATTCGGTGGCCTGCCAGTCCATCCAGCGGTCCGCATCCGCGCGCATGCAGACGTCTTCTGGCCACAGGCTGCCCGCGCCGTAGCGCGCGGCCAGATAGCGCACGATGGCGTTCGATTCCCACAGCACGAAGCCGCCGTCGTCGATGAGCGGCACGGTGCGGTTGGGATTCAGCTTGGCGAATTCGGGTGTGTCGACCACGCCGAACGGGCCGCCCGCCTGAATGAAGGAATGTGGCAGCGCCAGTTCGCGCACCGCCAGCATGACTTTCTGAACGTTGACGGAAGTCAGGCGTCCCCAGATCTTCAACATAACCATTCCTTGTAGTGTCAGACGGGCGGCAGCTGCCGCCGTGCAAAGCCGCTGTCGCGCGCAAAGCGCGTCCAGTTGAAAGCGGGCCCGGGGTCGGTCTTGCGCCCGGGGGCGATGTGCTCGTGCCCCCAGGCTGCCGCCAGGGGATAGCGCGCGCGCAGCACTGGCGTCAGCTTGCGCAGGGCCAGGTACTGGGGTTCGGCATAGGGCAAGGTGTCAGTGCCTTCCAGCTCGATGCCGATGGAAAAATCGTTGCAGCGTTCGCGGCCTGCAAAGCGCGACACGCCCGCATGCCAGGCGCGTTCGTCGGTGGACACGAACTGGACGATGCTGCCGTCGCGGCGGATGAAGAAATGCGCCGACACGCGCAGGCCGCGCAGCCGTTCCAGCCAGGGATGCGAACCGTAGTCCAGGGTGTTCAGGAACAGCCCCGCGACTTCAGGGCCGCCAAATTGGCCCGGCGGCAGGCTGATGTTGTGCAGCACCAGCAGCGACGCCTGCGCGCCGCCGGGGCGCGCATCGCGGTTGGGGGAGGGCATGAGCGAAACACCCGGGGCTGGCGCCAGCCAGCCATGACGATCCAGAAGCAAGGCCATGGGAAGAGAGCATGCGTGTGGTTTCCAACACGCATTATGCCGTGCGGGGCGGCAAGCCTCTAATCAGGCGGATCAGTGCCGGGCCGGGCCCAGACGCGCGTGTTCCGCGCTGCACCAGGTCTGGCCGTTCTGCTGCAAGGCCTCGGAGCGGGGCAGATGGATGCCGCAGTGGGCGCAGCGCACCATGGACTCCAGCGGCTTGGGGCCGCGCGCATCGGTCTTGGGCTTTTTCGCGCCCTGCTGGCCGGCTTGCCGCGTGGCTGCCATGCGGCCGGCCAGGCGGGCCACGAACAGCACCAGGATGATCAGAACAATCCAGAACAGCAACTTGCCCACTTCAACCTCGATGCAGAATCATTTCCAGCACGAACCGGCTGCCGGTATAGGCCAGAATCAGGAACCCGAAACCCGTCAGCGTCCAGCGCAGGGCGACGCGGCCGCGCCAGCCCCAGATGTGGCGGCCGGCCAGCAGCACGCCGAAGGTCAGCCATGACAACAGCGTGAACACGGTCTTGTGGTCGAACGGCAGGATCTTGCCCGTCAGCTTCATGGACGCCACGGATCCCGTGCCCACGGCCAGCGTCAGCACGATGAAGCCGATCCAGATGATGCGGAACAGCAGCTGTTCCTGCACCAGCAGCGGCGGCTGGGAGTCCAGCACGCGGCCGATGATGCTGCGTTCGGCGGGGGCGTCCAGCGGACGGTGCAGGTGGCGGTCCAGCAGCGCCATCATCATGGCGTGCAGCGCGGCGATGGTGATCAGGCCGTAGGCCGCCAGGGCGATCAGCAGGTGGACGCGCAGCCAGGCGTCATTGGCGTGGGGCACGAACTGGCCCTGGGGGAAGATGGCGGCCAGGCCGCTGGCGATGGTGGCTGCCGGCAGCAGCAGCAATTGCAGGCCGTCTATGCGCACCAGCAGGCTTTCCAGCCAGAACACCACCATGCCCAGCCAGATGGCGGCGGACAGGGCCAGCGCCCACCCTATGAACAGGTGCTGGGTGCCCAGCATCGATTGTTGCAGCCCGATTCCATGGAGAACCAGGGCTCCCAGCAGGCACAGGCGGGCGATTTTTCCCGTCTGTTCCACGCCGCCGGCGCCGGCCAGGCGGATCCAGAGCGACCCCCCGAGCACCGCGTACGCCAAGGCAGCCGCCGTGTGAAATACAATGCCTAGTGACATAGAAACCGTTGTCTGGATGGGGCCTTGGGGCGCATGCCGCCCGAAAGCGCAGAATCCGCGCCTGCGGCCACCGTTCAATCAACTAGTTTAAGCGGAAACGCCTCTCATGCTCGATAACCTAACTCAACGCCTGTCGCGCGTCGTCAAGACGCTGCGCGGGGAAGCCCGCCTGACCGAGGCCAACACCCAGGAGATGCTGCGCGAAGTGCGCATGGCGCTGCTGGAAGCCGACGTGGCCCTGCCCGTCGTGCGCGAGTTCGTCGCGCGCGTGAAGGAAAAGGCGCTGGGCGAAGAAGTCGCCAGCAGCCTCAGCCCGGGCCAGGCCCTGGTGGGCGTGGTCCACAAGGAGCTGACCGCCCTGATGGGCGGCGACCTGGGCGCCGACTCCGGCGAACTGTCGCTGGCGGTGCAGCCGCCCGCCGTCATCCTGATGGCAGGCCTGCAGGGCGCCGGCAAGACCACCACCACCGGCAAGCTGGCGCGCTGGCTCAGTGAAGGCCAGCACACCCAGCACGGCCGCAAGACCGGCAAGAAGAAAGTGCTGGTGGTGTCCGCCGACGTCTATCGCCCGGCCGCTATCGATCAGCTGAAGAGCGTGGCAGCCCAGGTGGGCGTGGACTTCCTGCCGTCCGACCCCAGCCAGAAGCCCGAGGACATCGCCCGCAACGCGGTGGACCATGCGCGCCGCCATCACTATGACGTGCTGATCCTGGACACGGCCGGCCGCCTGGGCATCGACGAGGCCATGATGCGCGAAATCCGCGCGTTGCATGACCTGGTCAAGCCGGTGGAAACGCTGTTCGTGGTCGACGCCATGCAGGGCCAGGACGCGGTCAACACCGCGCGCGCCTTCGCCGAAGCGCTGCCCCTGACCGGCGTGGTGCTGACCAAGCTGGACGGCGACGCCCGCGGCGGCGCGGCCCTGTCGGTGCGCTACGTCACCGGCAAGCCGCTGAAGTTCGTCGGCGTCTCGGAAAAGCTCGATGGCCTGGAGCCCTTCTACCCCGAGCGCATGGCGCAGCGCGTGCTCGGCATGGGCGACATCGTGTCGCTGGTCGAACAGGCTCAGAAGAACATCGACATCGCCGAAGCCCAGAAGCTGGCCGCGAAGATCAAGTCGGGCAACAAGTTCGACCTGAACGACTTCCGCGACCAGCTCGGCCAGGTGAAGAAGCTGGGCGACATGGGCTCGCTGCTGGAAAAGCTGCCGGCCCAGTTCCAGCAGGCCGCTGGCCAGCTGCAGGGTGGGCAGGCTGAAAAGCAGCTGCGCCGCACCGAAGGCATCCTGAATTCCATGACCGCGGCCGAACGCGCCAAGCCCGAACTCATCAAGGCCTCGCGCAAGCGCCGCATCGCGGCCGGTTCCGGCGTGCCGGTGCAGGAAGTCAACCGCCTGCTCGCGCAGTTCGACCAGATGCAGGGCATGATGAAGCAGATGAAGAAGGGCGGCATGGCCAAGATGATGCGCGCCATGGGCGGCATGAAGGGCTTGGGCCGCTTTGGAATGAAGTGAGGCCCCCCGCGGCGCGCGCACTGCGTGCGCTTGCGGTGCCCCCACGCTTCGCTCACTGCGTGAGTTCTCTGCCCCCCGAGGGGGGCTCTTTTTCCTTGGGGCGGCCCGGCGGAAAAAGGCCTTCTTGCGCCGGACTGGAATGCCCCTGTTGGGGCTTTTTTATTGGAGAGACGGGCAAAAAAATGGCCAGACGTTGCGTCTGGCCAAGTAATCGCGGCTAGCAGGGGGCGCCTGCCGCGATGCAAGCCGGAAAGCGCATGGGTGCCTTCCGGCCTGTCCGATTTATCGCAATGATCAGGACAGGGGCGGGATGCGCAGCACCTGGCCCGGATAGATCTTGTCGGGGCTGGTCAGCATGGGCTTGTTGGCTTCGAAGATCAGGTTGTTCTTCGCGCCCTGGCCCTTGCCGTATTGCGCCTCGGCAATCTTCCACAGGTTGTCGCCCTTCTGTACCGTGTACATCTTGGCTTCCGGGGTGGCCTGCTTCACCTTCAGTTGGTTGTCCACCTGGGCCACGCCCACGGTGTTGCCCAGCGCCAGAGTGATCTTCTCGGCCGCTTCCGTGCTGAGGGCCTCGCCCGCCACCGTGACCTTGTCGCCATCGACCGAGATCTGCAAGCCGTCGGCATTCAGGCCGTGCTTATCGAGCTCTTTCTTCAATTCGTCCGCCGTCGCGGCCTTGGCCTCGCTGGCGCCGAAGAGCTTTTCTCCAACGTCCTTGATGAAATTGAGCAGACCCATAGTGTTTCCTTTATCTATGTTGCGGTGAGAGAAACAAGTGCCATCAGGGCTTTTGGCCCATGAACATTTTGCGCACGACGCCGGCGATCAGGGTCAGCACGGCGCCACCGACGCCGCCGCCGACCACGCTGCTGGCGATCGCGGAAAGATCCAGTCCCGTATTGCCCGCTGCAACCGCGTTCGCTCCTGCGGTGATCATCGGAGCCAGCCAGGAACCCCCAGCCAGGCCGCCGATGGCGCCTGCGATGGTGTTGCCCAACGGGCCCAGATTGAACTGCTGGAGCATCTTTCCCAGGCCATTGCCCCCGGCTGCGCCGGCGACAAGCTGGATGATCAGGTTGATGATGACTGCGGTGTTCATGATGCCTCCTCTGCCCCGCGAGGGCGATGTGCAACGCTAGAACAACAGCAAGACAAGAGAGTACGAAACCAGCAGGAACGATTATGACTCGCACATTCCCCGCGCGACGAGGGGTTAACGTGTAACAGGTTGCTAGCCTGTTGGCAGACTACGCAAGAATGCTGGTCAGTTTGCAGGGAATGCGCCGCGATCGGTCTAAACCGCATCGGGCGCGCGGCTACATACGACAAGGGCCGCTATTGCAGCGGCCCTTGTCTTGGCAGTTTTTCAACGCGGCGCAGGCGTCAGCCGCCGCCCACGGCCACCACGATTTCGACCTGGTCGCCGTCCGTCAGCGCGGTCTGCGCGTGCTGGCTCTTGGGCACGATTTCGCCATTGCGTTCCACGGCCACGCGCTTGCCGGCATAGCCCAGGGCCTCCAGCAGTTCGTTCACGGTCGTGTCCAGGGGAAACTCCCGTGCGTCTCCGTTCAGGGTGATGTGCATGCAGGTCTCCTCAGTTATCGCGCATAGCCGTCGGTGGCGGCGATCAGCCGCGCCAACGTGCCGGGTTCGTCAAACGCATGGCCCGCGTCCGGGACCAGGTGGAATTCGGCTTCGGGCCAGGCGCGGTGCAGGTCCCAGGCGGTGCGCGCGGGCGTGCAGACGTCGTAGCGCCCCTGCACGATGGTGCCCGGAACGCCGCGCAGCTTGTGCGCGTCGCGGATCAACTGGCCTTCTTCCATGAAGCCGTGGTTCACGAAGTAGTGGTTCTCGATGCGTGCGAATGCCAGCGCGGCACGGTCGGCGGCATGGCTTTGCTGATGGCGCGGGCTGGGCAGCAGCGTGATGGTGCTGTCTTCCCACTTGCTCCAGGCCTTGGCCGCGCGCAACTGCTCGGCCGGGTCATCGCCCGTCAGGCGCTTGTGATACGCGGCCACCAGGTCGCCGCGCTCGTCTTCCGGAATCGGCGCCAGATATTCTTCCCAGCGGTCGGGGAATAGCCACGACGCGCCTTCCTGATAGAACCACTGGATTTCTGCCTTGCGTAGCCCGAAAATGCCCCGCAGCACCAGCTCGCTCACGTGCGATACATGCGTTTCCGCATAGGCCAGCGCCAGCGTCGAACCCCAGGACCCGCCGAACACCAGCCACTTTTCCGCGCCCATGACCTCGGTGCGCAGGCGCTCGATGTCGGATACCAGATGCCAGGTCGTGTTGTTCTCCAGACTGGCGTGGGGCCGCGAACGGCCGCAGCCGCGCTGATCGAACAGCAGCACGTTGTAGCGCTGCGGATCGAATAGCTGCCGATGCACGGGCGAGCAGCCGCTGCCGGGGCCGCCATGCAGGAACACGGCGGGCTTGCCCTGCGGATTGCCGCAGAGTTCCCAGTAGATCTGGTGGCCGTCGCCGGTGTCCAGCGTGCCTTGGCGGTAGGGTTCGATGGGCGGGTATAGCATCAGGCGACTCGCTTGAAGATCAGGTCCCAGACGCCGTGGCCCAGGCGCAGGCCGCGGTTCTCGAATTTGGTCAGGGGGCGGTAATCGGGGCGGGGGGCGTAGCCGTCCGCGGTGTTCGCAAGCTGCGGCTCGTTGCCCAGCACTTCCAGCATCTGCACCGCGTAGTCTTCCCAATCGGTGGCGCAATGGATATAGCCGCCCGGCGCGATGCGGCTGGCCAAGAGCGAGATGAACGCGGGCTGGATCAGGCGGCGCTTGTGATGGCGCTTCTTGGGCCACGGATCCGGGAAGTAGATGTGCACGCCGGCCAGCGAATCGGGGGCGATCATGTCGCGCACCACTTCCACGGCGTCGTGCTGGATGATGCGCAGGTTCGGGATGCTGGAGTCTTCAATGCGGCGCAGCAGCGAGCCGACGCCGGCGTTGAACACTTCCACGCCCAGGAAGTTGTCGCCCGGGCGCGCCAGCGCGATCTTCTCGGTGGTCTCGCCCATGCCGAAACCGATCTCCAGCACCGTCGGCGCCTGCCGGCCGAAGGCGGCGGCGGGATCCAGGCGGCGCGGCGCATACGGGATGGACCATTGGCCCATCAGGCGCTCGAGCGCGGCCAGCTGGCCCTGCGTAATGTGGCCGCGGCGGTGCACGAAACTGCGGATATGGGTCGCGCCGGGGCTGTTGGGAGCGTGGGCGGTACTGGCCAGCGCAGCCTGCGTTTCCGGGGAAACGGCGGTAGCCGAGGGTTCGCCGCCAGGCGTCGCGGGGGTGCTTGCGGCAGCCGGGGCCGAGGCGGCTGCGGGGTTGTTTTCGGGGGTGTTCGTATTCATAGCCCGAATTGTAGTGGCAGGCCCGGCGCGCCGCTGTCGCCCAGATGCACTAAATTGGGGACATATTTACAACCTTGAGGCTGAGGGCCGCTGCGGCAGGGCGACGGCAGGCGGCGGCGATGAAAAAAGGCGCGCTATAATCGCCGCCTCTGCTTCGGCTTTGCGCCGAGGGCACGACACCCGAGCGGGTGTAGTTCAATGGTAGAACGGCGGCTTCCCAAGCCTCAAGCGTGGGTTCGATTCCCATCACCCGCTCCACTGCATCAATCTGCGGACTTCCGCAGAAGTCCAAGAGAGTCTGCAAGTCGTTGCCACACAAGGACTTTTCCTCTCTTTGACGTTCTGCCGCGGTCCACTGCGATCCGCCTACAGCCGGGACTTTTAAGTCCACAAACAAGTCCATTTTTGCGGGTGCGGCTGATTCCGGATTGTTGATGGAGGGGCGAGGTCGACGTGACCAGCATCTGGTTCCTGACTCATGTTCAGGAGCAAGAGCATGGCACTCTCAGACCTGGCCGTTCGGCAGGCCAAGGCAACTGGCAAGGCATACACCCTCCCTGACTTGGATGGCCTCTCCCTGGCCGTCACGGCTGCAGGGGGCAGGACTTGGCACTTCCGCTACTACTGGGCGGGCAAGCAGAAGCGGATGTCGCTCGGCACCTACCCGGAGGTGACGCTTCGCGAGGCCCGCAGCCTGCGCGACGAAGCGCGCGCCCTGCTGGCCAAAGGCACCAATCCTCGCGTTCACCGCAAGCAGAAGCGCACCGCTGTCCGGCTCGCCGACGAAAACACCTTCGAGGCGGTGTATCGCAAGTGGCTCAAGCATCGCGGGCTCAGCCTCAAGGAAGGCCGGCAGACGACCCTCTCGATCCTTCCGCGCATCTTCGACAAGGATGTGCTGCCCGCCTTGGGCAAGCGGTCGATCTATGAGATCAAGCGTCCCGACCTCTTGGAGGTGATCGCCAAGATCGAGAAGCGCAGGGCACTCTCCGTCGCCGAGAAAGTCAGGACGTGGTTCAACCAGCTGTTTCGCTACGCGCTGGTGATCGTGCCGGGCCTGGAGCAGAACCCCGCCGCCGATCTCGATGTGGTGGCGCTGCCGCTGCCACCCGTCAACCACAACCCGTTCCTGCGCATGGCCGGGCTGCCGAAGCTGTTGCAGCGGCTGCGCAGCTATCGCGGCAGGCGGCAGACCCAGCTCGGGCTGCGGCTATTGCTGCTGACCGGCGTGCGAACCGGCGAGCTGCGACAGGCAATGCCGGATCAATTCGATCTGGACCGTGGGCTGTGGATCATCCCGGCCGACGTCGTGAAGCAACTCCAGTTGGATATGCGCAAGAAGCGGCAGCAGGCGAAGGACATCCCGCCCTACATCGTGCCGCTGTCGATTCAGGCCATGGAGATCGTCCGGCACCTGCTCAATGAGTTCAAGCCGGCCCAGCGCTACCTGTTCCGGCACGACAGCGACTTGAAGAAGCGCATCAGCGAGAACACGCTCAATGGTGCCCTCAAGCGCATGGGCTATCAGGAACGCCTGACCGGACACGGCATCCGCGGCACGATGTCCACTGCGCTCAACGAGATCGGCTACCCGAAAGTCTGGGTGGATGCACAGCTCTCGCATGTCGATCCCAACAAGGTCAGCGCGACCTACAACCATGCCGAGTACGTGGAGCAGCGTCGCCGCATGATGCAGGACTGGGCCGATCGGCTCGACCTCTTCGAGCAGAACCAGGTCGAGGCGGCCAGCATGCCGCTCACCGTGCATCTGGAAGGCGTGCCCGCGTTCCCGAATGAGCAAACCGCAAGCGCACCTTCCACGCCGGTTGCCGCTTCGCCAATCCTGCTGGTGACGAAGCCGGGTGACGCCATGCCGTTGGTTTCTGCCGCCGCACATCGGCTGCCGGCGGTTCCGCCCCCTCGATCGGCCGCGCCGCTGGTGCCTTCGGACATTCAGCGCGAGAGGATGGAACTGTTCGATGTCTTCGAAGCGCCGCACAACCTTCCCGTCGCGGCGTTTGCCAAGATGGCGGGCAAGTCCCGCAGGTGGATCAGCTACGAGATCAAGGCGGGCAACTTGCTGGCGTTGAACGTGGGCAACCGCGGCCAGCGCGTGCCGGATTGGCATCTCGACCCACTCAAACACGAGCTGATCCAGTCCGTCCTCAAGCTGACCAGGGGTGCGGACCCTTGGCAGATCTACCATGCACTGCTGCAACCGCGCTCGATGCTGCGGGGGCATTCGGCACTGAAGGGCGTGACGGCCAGCAATCTCGACAAGCTCGTCATGGCAGTGAGCGCAGCCGTGAAGGAAAGCGAATGGACCCCGCTGCGAGTCGGAGTCGCCTAGCAGCAGGAATGCGGGATCGTGGCGAAACCCCGATCCCCGCGCCTCTGTCAGGACACCAAGCGCGCGCGGCGGGCGAATCTGGCCTGGGTGTCCGACAAGGAAGCGTCGCGGCGGAGCAGGTAAGCCATCACGATCGTTGGTGCGCCGGCCAGCGGCCGCACGGCGATGCCTCGGCGTAGGTAGCTCGCCAGTCTCGCGGCAGGCGCAATGGCGATCCCGTACCCGGCGGCAACCAGCGTCATCGCCACATCGAATGTCTCCACCGTTTGCTCTCGCTCTTGCAGCGCGTTCTCGAACACACGCTGCACGGTCATGCGCCATGGTTCATCGGCCGTGGACTGCGAGCAGATCAAGGGCTGCTTGAGCACTTCCTGGCGCGGCACTTCACGGTAGGCCAGCAAGTGGGAGCGCTTGGCCACGGCGACCGCCAGCGTGTCATGCCACAGCGGTTCGCATACCCAGCCAGGCCACTGCCGGGCAACCGCAGACAAGGCGAAGTCGAAGCCGTCGTCCGGCATCTCCGCGCCTCGACCGGGATCTGTCCAGCCGGCCAGGACGGCATGGGTCTCCGGCTCTTCGGCACGCTGCAGGGCGAGCACGTCGGCGAGCTGGGGAGGCACCCATTCGCCGAGGACGGCCATGCGAATTTCGGCGGTGATGTCACTCGATTCCACGTCCAGCTCCCCCAGGCGGTGAACTCGTGGCAACTGATCTCGAAGTCGTTGGATGAGTTAAGTTTAACGTGGTTTAAATCGTGACAGTGTTCGACGCTCTTGGCAATGCCAAAGCGTTCGATCCAAAGGGGCCGCCCCACCGGCACCACTACCTACGAAGCGGAACCAGCCATCGCGTTTGGGGCTGCCGTGCGGGAAGAAAGAACCAACCAGGGCATCGCTCAGGAAACGCTGGCCCACATGGCCGGCATCGAACGGTCGCACATGGGCAAGATCGAGCGCGGCGAGCATGTCCCCACGCTCCCTCTCATCCTCAAGATTGCCCGTGCGCTGAAATGCAGTTCCGCCCACTTGATGACTCTGACCGAAGCCAAGCTGGCGGAGTCGGCCCCATCCGCAGATTGAAGCCGGCCCGCACAGCGGTCGCATGCCTACGCCTGATCGTCGTCCTCGGCCCCAAGGGCTGAATCTTCGCGCTTTGCGGCCTCGTTGAGGAGCCGCAGGTATGGGTTGTCTGGCGGCGTCTCCTGGAACAGCGCATCCGGGCTGACGAGCAGGTAGCCGTGCAGCCGGCGCGACTTGCGCGGCCCCGTGACTTCGCAGGTCCAGATGTTCAGCCCGCTCGGCTGCTTGCGGTGCTGTCCCAACTTCTCGAAGCGCTTCTGCACCCACTGCCACCCCTCCAGCTTCTCCTGCTTGGCCAGCGCGGCGACTTGAAGGTACTCCTGCGCGTAGCGCTGGAACACGCCGGGGCTGACGAGGTAGGTCGTACCGGCGACGGTATGCACCAGGGCCTTGGCGTCGTTGATGATGAGCTTGCGCGTCTGGATGCTCTGACGCAGCCAGGCCATGAAGTGCGCCCCGGAGGGCTCCGCGCGATCCTGGGAAGACGCGAGGCTCATCTGCGGCGGGGGCATGGTCGAAGGGGCCGGCTCGGGCTCGGCAACAGGGGAACTCGGGATCTCCGGTGTCGCGGGTGGAGCGGTGTCGCCCAGCAGGTCGAGCAGCGCGGCCACGCCGGCATCCGTGGCTGTGGATGCGATCGGCGCCGCGCTCGCGGATGCAGCTTCGATGCCTTCGGCGCGCGGCCCATCGGCCACCGCCGGCGCCTGCGGCTCCGCCTGTTCCTCCTCGACCTGCACACGGCCTGCGAACGGCGCCGGCCGGTCAGCGGCATCCCAGATCATCGCCGGCGAGAGTTTCAGGAAGGTGAAGGCGTGCGACCAGCCGGCGTCGCTGGTGACGGTAGCCTTCCAGATCGCCTTGCCATCCGGCGTCGGTTGCACGATGCCGTGATCCTGCAGCACGTTGAACACCGCCGTGTTGCTCGCCGGGATGCCGTCGATGCCCTGCGACAGCAGATGGGCGCGCAGCTTGTCGGAGACGGTCTTGCTCACCAGCCACAGAGCGTCTTGGGTCAGCCAGCCGTCCGCCGGGCCGGCCTGGTTCAACTTGAACGCTTCCTTGAGCAGGTAGCGCAAGCCGTCGAGCAATTTGCGTTGCAGCGCATGTTTGGGCGCCGCCAGCGCCTTGCTGGGATCGCCGCCGAGTTCCTGGGCGACCGATGCCTGGTCGGCCTGCACGACCAGCTCGCCGAGCGTGCCGGCGTGCTCGTACTGGCCGGCCAGCACGTACAGCAGCGCGGCCCAGAGGTCGGGATAGCCGCTGAGCCAGTCGAAGATGTCCCGATCGAGAAGGCGCGCGTAGAGCAGCCCGGTGGCGGCGCTGTGCAGGCGGTACTCACGCTCCTTTCGGTAACGGAAGCGGTAGGGCTTTCGCAGCGGGCCGTGCCAGGGATGCCAAACGCTGCCGTCTGCATGCTCGACGTGCAGATCGACCGCAATCTTGCCGATGTCGTGCAGCAGGGCCGCGTAGGCCGTGCCTGCGGTCCAGGCTTCGGCCTGTGCCGCCTGTGCCTCCGGCGTGACGCCCGCAGGCAGCAGGTATGACTGCCGCAGCTTCAGCGCATAGGCGACGATTTCCAGGCCGTGGTCCAGCATGCCGCCCGGATAGGCGTGGTGGTGGTTCTCGGAGGCCGGGAACTGCTGGACCAGCTCGGCGTAGCGCTCCAGTGGGGCGAGGTAGAGCGTGGCGAACTGCCGGCGCGAGAGCGATGTGCGCTGCCAGATGTGTTCCAGCAGTTTCTGCCGGCGCGGCGTGGCCAGCAGCGATGCGGCCGACTCCGGCCGCATCGACCCTTTCTGAGGCTCGATGGCGGAGGTGGGCGGTGTGCCGGCGGCGGGTGGCACCCTTTTGCGCTGGAACAGCGAGAGCATGGCGAACCCCGGATGACGGGCTGCTCGGGGCGCCTTTTGGCCTTTTCAGGATAGGGCCTTTCCCCTTGGCGCCCTTCCTTTGCCCCTTCCCAGCCCTTTGGCCTTTGTCGGAAGCCTTTGGGTATAGGGCCGCTGCTTCGCGGGTGCCACGATGAATGCGGCATGGGGCAATCCCGGCAAGTGGGGCGCTGCGGGATGTTCGTCAGCTCTGGCCCAAGCCGGTGTCGAGGGCGGCGGATTGCGCTGCGAAGTCGTCGGGACGGCGCTTGCGGAAGGTTTCGAGATTGGCAAGCTTCCAGCGCAGTGCCGGCAGTTGCGCGGCGTGCTGGCACTGCACCAGCGACCAGTCCGGTTCTGCGCGCGCCAGCCCGCTCAGAAACCGCCTGTGCGCGGTGCTCAGTCGCTGTGGCAGCTCGCGCCGCAGCCTGCCGCGAGCGTCGAGCAGTGTCTCCAGGGAGCAGTCCACTTCGGTCATGCCGACAAAGGCCCGCTCGTACTCGCCGGCGATGTCCTTGTCGTTGCCGAACAGCACTTCGTGAGGCGGCCGGTTGTGGCCCGCCAAATAGATCACGAAGCACTCGACCATGCCGTCGCTGATGTCGCCCGATTCGTAGAGCTGCCACACGTCGAACAGGTCGCGGGGGTGCTGTCGATCCAGCGCGGCCACCAGCTTGCTGGCGTACAGCTCGTCCGGTGCCAGAACCGGCAGCTCGAACTCGACGCCGAACAGATCGCTGGTCTTGGCGCTCAGCGGCCGCCGCTCGACGGGCAGCACGCTGCCGCGGAACACGACATTGACCTCGATCTTCACCTGGCTGGCGTCGTTCTCGACGATCAGCTTGGTGTCTCCCAGGTCCTTGGCGCGAACCAGGCGTGTCTGCACGCCCAGTGGCGCAACGCGCGTGGCGATGGCGGCCAGCTCCTGGTTGATGGCTTGCAGCGCTTCGTCGCGCGGCGTCTGCCACGGGAGGTACACCACGTCGATGTCCACCGAAAGGCGCGGCATGTCCCGCACGAAGAGGTTGATGGCCGTGCCGCCCTTCATGGCGAAGATGTCGTTGGCGAACACGTCGGGCGCGACGGCCAGCAGCAGGCGAACGGTGTCCGCGTAGGTCTTATCCATGAGGTCTCAGGCTCAGCAAGGTGCCGTCATCGAGCCGGCTCATCCACCGCGTGTTGCTGCCGGTGCGAACCGGGTACTGCTCCAGCAGGGCATCGACATCCACGAGGCTGGTCTCGCGCGCCCAGGTCAGGAACAGGCGCACGGCCTTCACGCTGGCGCAGCAGGACAGCAGTTGCCCGAGCAAGTCCTTGCGGGGGGAACGCAGTCCATCGAAGAGGTTGCGGGCCTCTTCGAGGCTCTGCTTGACGCCGGCTTCGTACAGCAGCTCCAGCATGGCACGCTCGGGGGCTGCCACCCGCAGATCCTCGGGCAGGCCAGGCGGCGTGGTCAGGGTCTTGCCGGCCAGCGCCGTGTCCGGCCAGTCGAACAGGCGGGCGTGGACGTAGCGGGCCGGAAAGCGCGAAGTGAACCAGGCCGGCAACGCGAAGCGACCGTCGCCCCACAGCACCAGCGCCTCCCGGCTGCCCAGGTTGTGCCGCACCCCCTGCAGGGCCAGGGCGCTCTTGCCGCCGACGTGGAGGCCGGGCACGCGCTGTTGCAGGAACTTCAGCGCACCGTAGACCCCGAACTCATCGTTCGGGAAGGCATAGACGCCATGGGCCAGGCGCACGAGCCACCCGCCGTCGGCATAGTGGGCGGCGAGCTGGGGCGACACCCCGAACTGGCTCAGGGTGGCAAGGTCGAACGGCGCCCCACGGGGGAGTCCCGCCTGGAGTCGCTTGATTACCTGGTGCCGAGAATTTCCATCCATGTTATAAAAATAACACAGAATCTAATCGACTCCTAGAGCCATTGCAAGAACGTGCATGGAAAGTAGCATAAGGTTTTATTTATAGTGCAGAATCTAATCGACCTGCGACCCGAGCCAACCCGGCTCTGCCGGCCGCAACCCGCCCTCCTGATCGCGGTCTATGCTGGAGGGCAGGCCACGACCGGCCGCTCCGCGAGGTGAGGCACCACTGAAGCCGAGGCATATGAGCATGACCACCAACACGCACAACGGGCGCTGGAGCCACCGGCTGGGCCGGGGGGCTGGCCGTGCCTGGCGTGGATACCTGCGCCGCGAGCAGCGTGTCGCCGGCTGGCTGGTGACGCGCGGGGTGCCCGCGGGCGCGGCGACGGCGGTGCTCTGGATCGTCAAGCTCGCCGTGCTCGGTGCGCTGCTCTACTCCGCGTTCTGGCTGGCCCTGCTGCTTGCCTTTGCGGTGACTGCTGCATGGCTCGTGCAGCACGACGACCCTGATCAAGAGGAACCGCAACCCGAGTGGAGGGAAGGCCCCAACGGCTTCGGGCTTTATGACAAGAGCGACTGGCGCATCGACCCGCATGTGACCGACGACGACTGAACGGCGGTCACTTCTTCGATACGGCGCTCATTGCCATACCAGCGCCACGCCCCCCAGCGCCCTTGGCGTCCGAGGTGGCGGTGGACAACCCCTGCACGATATTTCCCGTGCGAACGCCTGCCCAAGCCAATGCCATGACCCAAAACGTCGGCAGCACGATGAACATCATCGCCATGACGAAGTTAAGGAGCATGTCGCCAAAGGCGTTGTTCAAACCGATCAACGGATCGAAGTTCGTGTGCGGCCTGTCCGCGCCAAACCCCCAGCCGTAGAGCGCGTCCAGGATCGTGCTGTCGATCCAGCGCGCGAGCTGGAACCAGAAGTCCACGAAGAACAGCGCGAACTGGACGCAGCTCACCGTCACCACCGTCTTCAGGTCGTAGGTGCCGATCAGCAGCACCAGCGGGATGCAGATGACGAGCGCCATCTTGAGCATCGTCAGCACCATCGGCAGCGCTTGGCGCACCACGTCCATCGCCGGAAAGAAGCCCAGCGAGCCGACGGTCAGCCCCAGGTCGCTCGCGCCGCGCGTGACGATGTTCGGCAGCGTCTTGTCGATCTGGCCGCCGTAGTCGGTGTAGACGGCGCCCTGGTTCATCTTCTGCTGCCGCGGTGAGACGACGGCGCGGATCACCGAGTCATTGACCTCGCTCTGCGACAGGAAGCCCACCCAGCGCCCGATGCGGGTCAGCAGGTCCGGGTCGACCTGTGCCAGCAGCCGGCTGCGCAGTCCCTGGCCGCCATCGGCCCACCACTGCCGGCAGGACGGATAGCCGCCGCCGCTGTCCACCTGTGCCAGCCCCGCATCGCGGGTCGCGTCGTAGGGCCAGGCCGTGCGTGGGGTCCTGGCGCGATAGGTGTCATAGAACCCGGGCGTGTCGAGGAAGTAACTCGACCCGATCCAGGTGACGTCGTTCATCTGCTCGTCGGAGAGCGTCGGCCGGTTCATGAACAGCTTGGCGCGCGACGGCCCGTAGCAGTCGTGCGTGAAGTCGGCGACCTCCTGTGCCAGCACCGGATCGTCGATGCGCGTGGCATCCACATCCATGCGAATCTGACGCAGGTCCGTGCCGCAGGGAATCGCCGCCACCGCGGAGCCCGTCACGGCTTTCGACAGCGCGTGCATGAAGAACCACCACACCGGCACCAGCGCGCTCTGGTCGTTGAGCGCCGTGTAGACGTTGGACCAGCCCGTGTCGTTGGGCAGCGGGACACTGACCTGGCATTGCGCGGAGCGCGTGGTGTCGAACCTGATCGTGGCGAGATCCACCGGGATGAACGGGATGCCGGCGAACATGATGACCACGATCGCCACCCACACCCGGTTCTCGATGCGCATCGACGACAGCACGCCCTTGTTGCCTTCGTCCGCACCTTCGCTGCGGGCCTTGAGCCACTCCTGGATCACGATGGCCACGAACGGCAGCGCGAACACGCCGCTGGCCACGAGAATGCTCCAGATGCCGTTGTTGACCACCCAAGCCACCAGGGTCAGGTAATACTCCAGGTAGTCCGTGGTGTAGAGCGTCATGCCTGCCTCCCGGTCTCAGCCGTGCCGCAACAGTTGGCTGACTTCCAGCGCGACCACGGAGATCACGGCCGCGATCTCCGTGCGCAGCAGGCGCTGATGCGTCTCGCGTGACGGCTCCCGCCGCAACAGGCGCCGACGCATCCACCACCAGCCGTAAGCCGTCGCTCCGTAGAGGCACAGCCGCCACACGAAGAAATGGCCGGCATGCGCCTGCAGCCAGTGCTGCCAGCCTTCGACGCCGCCGACCACGTGGATGCCGGCGATGTTCACCGCCACCGCGGCGGCGGCCACCAGCAAGGTCCACAGCAGCGCCACGCCGACGCGGCGGTTGAACAGCCATGGCAGCCGCAGCCAGGCCAGCCGGCTCATGGCGTACCGCTCCGCGGCTTCTGGACTTCCCGCAGACGGTCGCGTGTGGTGTCGCCCTCGAAGACGCCGCGCGAACCGGCAGCGCGGGTGCTGTGGCGCTGGATGATCGCCATCGCCGAGTTGCCGGCCAGCGTGCGGCGCAGCTCCAGTTCGGTCTTGAGGTTGTTGATCTCCTGCTCCAGCGCGCTGTTCTCCTGGTCGACCGCCTGCACGGCCAGCTCGTTGGCAGCGACGTTCGGCTCCTTCTTGCCGGTCAGCAACGTGCGTTGCAGCAGCAGGGCCTTCTCCAGCACGCTGGACAGCGCAGCCTCGGACGCGAGGCGCCGGCCCAGCACGTCCTGGTCGGGTTCGTCACGCAGGGCCTCGATCACGCCGCGGGTGATCGGCAGCGAGCTGCTGCCGGCTGCGTCGAGATTGGCCAGCGTCGTCGGCCGGGCGCCCGTCACCAGTTCCTGCAGCGCCTGCAGCTTGGTCTCGTACTCTTCCTGGATCATAGGCGTCAGCCCGACGCCAGGCGTGGTCTGGGTCTTCGTGCAGTTTTCGCAGGTGCGCTGCTCGCGTTCGCCCAACACGCGGGTCGCCCAGTCCGCGGCCGCCTGGGGCGAGGACCAGGTTTGGCAGGTCAGGCGGTTGCCGCAGGCGCTGCGCGCGATCGACGAGGTATCGGTGGCGCTGCGCCCGTTGAGCAGGTTGTAGCCCGCGCGCGTCACGTCGCCGACCACCTTGATCGAACTCTGACCGGAGCCGCCCGCGTTGCCGCCGCCGACCCATGGCACGCCGTTGTTTCCTTTGTTGGACTCGGCCTGCTCGATGGCGGAGACGGCATCGGTGCTGCTGACCGCATCCCGCAGCGCCATCCCTTCGGCGAGCTGGTCCCAGCCGGCCTGGCCGCCGGCCATGTCCGCCATGCGATTGGCGATGGCGCGGCAGGTCATCTTCGAGCGGTCGAAATCCAGGCGCGCCTGCAGGATGCCGTTGGTGAGCAGGTTGTACAGGCCCGGGTCGGCGCGCTGGATGATCAGCGCCGGCAGCGAGGCCACGGCGCTGGTGGCGTTCTGGATCACGTTGCTCATGATCGTCTGGAAGCCGTTGGTGATGCCGTTGAGCTGGTTCTGCAGCGTCGTGGTGATGCTCATGTCGCCGCAGATCAGGTTGCTGTTCCAGCCGACGCCGACGCCGATGCTCTGCATGTTGCCGGCACCACCCATCGACACGGCCCGGCCGCCGCCGATGCTGTAGAGCACGTCGTCGCCGATCACGCTGCCGCTGACGTTCACGCCATTGGGATCGATGCGGGTCTGCGCCCAGGCGACGCCGACGGCCAGCGTGATGGCCGCCACGAGCAGCGTGGCCCGCAGGGGCGATTTCGCGCGGCGCAGGAAGTCAGGGAGGGAGGCGTTCATCGTGGGTTCCTCACATGAAATCGACGCTGCCGAGGAAGACCTGGCCACGGCGCCGGCAGCAGGAGTACGGCCGCCACAGGGCCCAGGCGTAGTCGCCTTGCTGGGCCTGCACGCGGGTGCGGCTGTGCGGGAAAACCACGCAACTGTTCGAGAGCGTGGGCGTCAGCTCCTGCCACTTGCCCGTCGAGGCGTCGGTCTCCATCAACGCGCCGGCCGGCCAGTAGCCGTCGCGGGCGTTGGCCAGCAGTGGCTGGTACACGTGAATCTGGTTGCGGCGCGTCACGATGTCGCCCGCGCGCTGCGCGACCACGGCGCCGCTCTTGTGGTCGTCGGTCTGGTGTAGGAAGCCACCGCGGGGATACACGTTGCCCCAGAGGTTCAGGCCGGTGCGCGTACCGATTTCGCGCCGGCCGGGGATGAGCGCTTCGGGGTAGAACGCTTCCGGGATGTTGTAGCGCCAGGCGATCGTGTCGAGCGTGCTCAGCAGATACGGCATGAAGGCCGTGCCCGCGCCTTCGCAGGTGTAGCCGGAGGCGCTGGCGAACTGGCTGAACACCATCCCGGCCGGATGGCCGATGACATCGGCGTTCTTGAACTTGGCGAGGTTGTTCTCGTTGTCGTGGTTGGTCGTGCCGTCACCGCCAGCCTTGGCGGTCGGGTTGGGCATGCTCATCGCCCTGACTTCCAGCCACGGGTTTTCGCCAGTGTTCGAGTAGCTCGACACCACCGCATCGGGGACGTAGTGGCGCACCTTGACGGAGGTGCGAACCGAGCAGCCGAATGGCGTGCAGTACAGCCAGTAGCAAATACCCGCGATGCGGTACTCCAGGCAGTCGGGGGACAGCGCCGACGAGACGATGGTGGCGGTGTCCAGGGCGAACGTTGGCGTGGCCGCGCTCAGCAGCAGCGAGGCGACGGTGGCGCGCAGGCGCCGGGATGCCAGCAGGAGGCTCATGGCTGCGTGCTCCGGTAGGCGTTGATGCGCGCGACGGCGCGGGGCACGTCGGGCTCGCCGTAGACCACGTAGCGTCGATCGACCACCACGGCGGGAATCTTGGCGATGCCCAGCCCCCAGGCATCTGCGACACCCTGATAGGCATGGCCGATGCGGCGCTGCAGGGCCTCGCCGCCGTCATGCAATCGCTGCCGCACCAGGTCCGCGGCCTGTAGCGGGTCGGCCGGCAGGTGCGCGGCGAGTTCGACCTCGATGCGCGTGGCGTGGTCCAGCTCGATGACCCGCACGCCTGCCGGGGCCTCCACCGGATGACGGCTGTCGGTGACGACGAGCACATCGGCGGCCGCCGCGACGGGACCGAGCAGCGCGGCGCACAGTCCAGCGGCCAGCCTGGCGGCCAGGGGGCGCCGCGAGGCGGCAGGAAGGTTGAGGGAATGAGCCGGCATGGCGCGTCTCCGAGGAGTCGATGCAGGCTCGTAGTCGAGCGCAATGCAGATGAGGGAACGACAAAGAAACCGAAACCGGTCAGCCCCGATTCCCTGCGGACCGGCGAAAGGAAACGGGAGCCAAGGGCTCCCGTGGTGATGAAACGAGTGCGCTACAACATGCCGGCTTCTGCGAACGAGTACGGACTGCCCTTGCCGACGATGAAGTGGTCCAGCACCCGGACATCGACGGTGGCCAGAGCGCTCTTCAGCCGCTCGGTGATCGCACGATCGGCGGCCGATGGCTCGGTGGTCCCCGAGGGGTGCTGATGCGCCAGGATCAGCGCCGAAGCGTTGAGCGCCAGCGCACGCTGGACCACCACCCTCGGATACACCGAAGTCTGGTCGACCGTGCCCTTGAACAGCGGCTCGTAGGCGAGCACCTGGTGCTGGTTGTCGAGAAACACGACGGCGAAGATTTCGTTCGGCTCCGCGACCAGTTTCAGGCGCAGGTAGTCGCGCACGGCGGCGGGACTGCCCAGCGCTGGACCGGCCTTGAACACGCGGTTCTCCAGCAGGGTGATGGCCTGCCGGATGATCCAGTCTTCGTGCTGGGCGGCGATCAGGGTGAGCGACTCCGGGCAGGAGTCGGCGATGACGAGAGACATGGCGAACCTCCAATGGATGAGATCGGAGGGCGCCTGCCCCTGGAGGGCAAACCCTCCTGGGGACGATGGGGATGGAACAGGTGATGAGCGGGCATCCGCCACCGCGGATGCAGTGGCTGTTCGCGTCAAGGGATGCGATGCGAACGGGTTTCGATCAACGCGGACGAGCCGCGCCGCAGCCTTGAAGATCGATGGCTACCTGGGCATGTCACCGGCGACGCCGGCGGGCATGTCTGGGGAATGGGCGGGTTCGGCTGCGGTCGTGCTGCCGGCGGCGAGCAGGTCGATGGCCGACAGCAAGGCATCGCCTTCGACGGGGCCGTGCAGCAGGAGGGTCTTGCCGGACTCGCGGTCGCGCAGTTGCAGGGCCGGCGTGGCCGCGATGCCCTGCTGTGCTGCTTCCGCCGCCTGGGCACGGATGACCGCATCGGGGCGATCGCTGTCGAGACAACCCTGCATGGCTGGCGTGAGGTCGGGATAGCGCAGGCCCTCCGGCAGGCCCTGGCCGTCGCCACGGGTGTGCGCGTAGAGCCACGCCACGGCTTGCCAGAACGTGGCATGTCCGCCGGTCTCGCCCGCGCACTCGGCCAGGCGCGCCCCGGCAGTCGCGGCCGGCTCGTGCATGGACAGCGGCAGGTGGTGCCACTGCCAGTTCACCTCGGGGTGGGCGTCGATCCAGCGCTTGAGCGCGGGGAAGTAGGCCCGGCAGTACGGACACTCCAGGTCGGCGTACCCGACCACCGTGAAGCGCGCATCGGCACGGCCATACAGCCAGGGCGGGCCGGCCGGTTTCGACGCTTCGGCCCCGGCGGCGGCCAGGGGCATCGACTCGGTTGCCGGATGCGGCACGCGCAGCAGCATCCACGAGGCAACCGCAATCGTCGCCACGATCAGCAGACCGATCCAGGGATGACGGCGGGCGAAGGAAGGCAGGCGCATCGTGTCGCTCCCGTCAGGCCAGCGTGTCCAGCGCCAGGGGTTCGATGCCCCTCGCACGGTCGATCTTCTCGGCCACGCGGAAGGCGGCATCCAGCTCGCTGATGCCGTGCTGCTGCATCAACTGGAAGCGTTCGGCCTTCTCCTCGGGCTCGGTCATCGCCATCGCCAGGTAGAGGCTGGGCGGCACGGCGCGGAACAGCACCTCCATCGACTTGGACAGGATCACGCCCTCGCTGAACTTGCCGGCCTCCTTGCGGGCCGAAAGCATCAGCGCCTTCTGCGAAGCGTTGAGTTCGCGGAAGCGCGCGATCTTCTCGACTTCATCGGGCGGCATCGACAGGCAGACCCACCACTCGATCATGTTGAGCATGGGCTCGGCCGCTTTCGGCAGGTCGTCCAGATTCTGCGTGGCGAGCCAGAACCAAGCGCCGAGCTTGCGCCACATCTTGGTGATCTTGACCACGTAGGGCGCGAGCAGCGGGTTCTTCGTGATGATGTGGCCTTCGTCCGTCACGTTGATGATCGGGCGGCCCAGGAACTGGTCGCGCTCGGCGATGTTGTTGACGGTGTTGATGAGCGAGATGTAGGCAATCGAGAGCTGGGCGTTGTAGCCCTCGCGCGCGAAGGTGGCGAGATCCACGATGGTGATGTCCGCCTCGGGCCACGGCGTGCCGGACCGGTCGAACATCTCGCCGTCCACGCCCTGGCAGAACATATCCATGGCGTCGGCCATCTCCAGCAGCCGTGCGCGCCGCATCTCCGGCAGCGTGGCGTCGCGGGCGCGCTCGCGCAGCGCGTCGCGCACATCGCGCGTGAGCACCGTGCGTTTGTCCGCCACGCAATGCTGGGCCGCATCGAGAATGCACTGGCGGATCAGGCTGCGATCGGCGCGCGTCATGCGCGCTTCTTCCTTGTCCTCGCCGCCGGTGATCATCAGCCGCGCAGTGATTTCCAGCTCGCCGAGCACGTCGCGCTGCTCGTCGCCTTCCACGGCCATGCCGGCATCGGACTGGTCTTCGTCGAGCGCATCGGCGTCCAGCGTCTGTACCTGGCTCGGCGTATCGACCAGACGCCAGGCGTCGGCGAACGGAGCCAGACTGACGCCCGCGCCGGGCGCGAGCTTCACGCGATGCACGGTGAGGCCCAATCGTGCCGCGAAGTCGCCGAACAGGCCGAAGCTGTTGCCAGCCTCGACGATGAACAGACGCGGCCGATAGATCGCCGTGACTTGGTTCAGGATGTTGTTGAGCGTCGCGCTCTTGCCCGAACCCGTGGGGCCGAACAGGAACAGGTGCGCGTTCATCTGCCGGTCGAGGCGGTTCAACGGATCGAAGGTGATCGGGCCGCCGCCGCGGTTGAAGAACGTGATGCCCGGATGCCCCGTTCCCTGGCTGCGGCCCCAGACCGGCGCTAGGTTCGCCGCATGTTGCGCGAACATGAGCTGGGTGTACCACTGGCGCTTGTCGGCAGCCGGATCGAACACGCACGGCAGCCAGCGCAGATAGCTGTTCAGCGGCGCCACCTCGTCCTCTTCGCGTACCGGTTGCAGGCCGGCGTTGAGCATCACGTTGACGAGCTGCAGGCCGCGCGCATCGAGCTGGGCCAAGTCGCGGCCGCGCAGGTAGAACGCCAGCGCGCCGCGGTAGAGCTTGTGCGCGCTGCCGATCAGGCCGCGCGCCTGCTGCACGTCCTGGCGGGCCTGCTCCGAGGCCAGGGTCTCACCGACGGCCTTCCTGGCGAGGTGGTTGAGGTGCGCCTCCAGCACGTCCTGGGGCGTGGCGACCAGCGTCAGGCACATCACCGTGTCCTCGGGCATCTGGTCGAACAGCGCGTTCATGGCATCGCCGCCTTTGCGCGTCTCGCCCGTCAGATGGCCCGTCACGGGTGGCGTGCGCAGGCGATCCATCACGATCACCCGATGCGGCATGCCGTCGAAGAACCACAGGCCGTTGGGCACGTCCGAACGGGGCTCGCCGAAGAACAGGCGCTGCGCGAAGTCGGTGCCGCTGGCGAGTTCGATCTCGCCCTCCTCCCGCTCTTCCGGGTAGCGGGTCAGCGCGTAGAAGCGTTCCCGGTCTTCGGCAGTGGCGCCGAGCAGGGTCGGATTCGGGTTGAACCAGCGCAGCAGCCAGGCGTGGATGTCCGCCGCGCCGAGACGCCGAGCCTTCACGCCGGCATTCGCCAGCCCGCCGGCGAGGCGGTCGCAGATCGTGGTCAGCGCCTGCTCGGGCGACTGGCCGCGCCGCGGGGCCGGGGCCGCGGACGTGCGGCGGTAGACCACCATGCGCACGCGCCGCACCTGGCCGCGCCACGGCAGGCGCGTCACCGTGGTGTCCTCGAACAGGCCGCCCGGCTTGGCGATGGCCCGCAGGTGATGGGCGAAGAAGCGCAGGTAGAAGTCGCTGAACGCGCTGCCCTGCGCACGCGGCTGCAGATAGTTCGCCAGGGAGCGCAGATAGTTGTCCCAGTCGGCCTCGTCCTGGGCGTAGAGCTGCACCACCCAGGGGTTGTCGTCCAACTCGTCAAAGGAGTCCTGCAGGGCGTTCTCCAGCGCATCGCGCGCCTGCCACAGCCAGGCCATCTCGCGGCCCTCGGTGCCGACCGGCGCCAGTTCGAAGAAGGCCGCCACCGACTGGCCGTCTTCCAGCAACATGCACTTGCTGCCGGGCAGGTACTCAACCCAGGGCAGCAAGTCCGCGAACGACGGCGCGACGCCATAGAGCGCATCGTGGTCGTCCTGGGTGGCCGGCCTGCGCCGGCCCCGGACGAGCGCGCTGCCCGGCTCGGCGACACCCTGTGCCGCCAGCGCCGTCACGTGCCGCGCCCAGGCATCATCGGTCGCATCCGCGGCGTCAACAGGCGATGCGTCGGACTTGCGTGACCACGGCAGCGACCAGGCCATCAGTAGTCCTCCACGCGCTCGCCCGGCATCGCGTACTGCACGCGCTGGTAGAGCGGGAACACCGTGCTGTAGCCGGGCACCGGCACCGGGTCGGTGCCCGCCAGGTGCGGGAATACGTACATCACCAGGTCGGGGTTCGGCAGGCGGTGGAACTTGCGGTAAATCTCGTTCTGCGCGGTACGGGTGTAGCGCGCCTGCACGCCGGGCGCCGCCTGCACATCGGCCTCGGTCAGCGGCCGGCGCAGGCCCTGGCGCGCGTCGAGCAGTTGCCGCGCGGCCTGGCCGCCGCCCGCGCTGCCGCCGGTCTCCTGATGCCAGATGTCGAGCATGGTGCTGTCGCCGTGCGGCAGCAGCTTCTCCTTGCTGGTGGCGCAGCCGCCGAGCAGAGTGGCCGCCAGCAGCACGGCGGCCGCGTCAATCCAGATCCGAGGCATGGGCTTCTCCGGTGCGGTGGTGGACCCGACGCCCCTTGGCGTCGTAGTCGATGTCGAGCGGCTGCTCCAGATGCACGGCCACCCTGGCGCCCGGCTGCACGTAGACCGCCGCGAAGGCCTGGCCGTAGAGCTTGTTGACCCAATCGGCCATGTCGCGCACGCCGCCCGCGAGGATGCGGCCCATCGCTTCGTTGCCGCTGATGCCGACGGTGCCCAGCGAGCCGTTGCTGTTGGCGACCACGGCCACGCTGCCGTTGTCGGACTTGATGAGCGAAGCGGCGCCCGCGCCGGCCGCGGTGATGAGCGCCTGGCTGCCCAGGTACTGCTGGGCGTTGCTGCGCCGCTCGCCGCTGACGCAGGGAATGCCGTAGGGGTCGCTGATCCAGCCCAGGCCGCCTTGGATGCTGGCGCCGTTGTGACCCGCGTTGCCGCCGCTGCTACCGCCCTTGCTACTGTCCTCCGGCACCGTGCGGATGGTGCCGTCCTGGAATACGAACGTGACCGAGCGGATTTGCCCGCGCACGCACGAGAGCGTCCAGTCGCCCGAGGCCGTGCCGCTGACCACGGCGCCGGCCACGTCGGGGATGTCGATGCCGTTGGCCGTGAGGTTGTCCGGGCCGATCAGCACCTTGAACGGATAGGGATCGTTGACGGTTCCATCGATCGGCACGCGCCCGATCAGCGCCGTCATGGCAACCGACCCCATGAGCGTCGAGTTCGATGGCACGGTGTAGACAGCCTTCGTGGATGCGCCCACCGCGCGGCTGCCGACGTCGGCGACGGATTCCACTGCGGCCGACAGGCTTTTCTGGGCCGACCCGAAGCTCAGGGGAAAGCTCGGCTCCTTGCTGCCGTTCTTGGCGTCGACCTTGGCATCGTCGGGCTCGACCCACTGCGTGCCACCGGCGCCGCGGTCGAAGCGCTGGCCGTCACCCTCTTCGAGCCCCAGTCCGACGGGCAGGTCGGACGGGCCACCCTTGCCGGCAAGGCCGTCCAGTTGCCGCTGCAGATCCTGCAGCAGCCCCTGGGTCTGCTGCCTGTCGCTGGCCACCTGGTTGCGTTCCTGCTCCAGGCGGTTGCGTTCGCCTTCCAGCGCGCTCTGGATGCGCTGGTCGATCGCGCTTTCCCGCGCACGCAGGCGCTCGTTCTCGGCCTTGTGCTGCTTGTTGTCGCCGAGCGCGCTCTGCAGCTCCGTGCGCAACTGCTTCACCTGGGCCACCAGCGTGGCAACGGTATCGCGCGGCGTGTCGCCTGCGATGCCCAGGGCTTTCATCTCCTCGGGCGTGAGCGTACTGGCCGCGCCCTTGGGGGCGGGTTGGCCGCCGGGGGCGCCGGAGAACAGTTTGATGCCGACGAACACCAGCAGCAGCGCCATCGGAATCAGCAGCCACTTGAGCAGCGGATTACTCTTCATCGCGCGCTCCTCCGGTCGAGCCGGCCGCGGCGGCCGGCGGCAGGTTCACGGCGGCGTCGATCGGGCTCAGCGCCGGCAGCAGCGACTCGGCCAGGCCGTGGCCGCGCGTGACCAGGTAAAGCACCGTGGTGTCGGACGGGGTGCCGGCCGGCCCCAGGTTCGGATGCTGGAAGGTCGCCGCCACGAAGTTCCCCTGCAGGGCGCGCGGGTCGAGGTCGAGCCAGCGCGCGGCGGTGTTGGTGAGTCGCACGGCCGTTACCCACTGGTCTTCCAGGCGCCACGCGGCCAGTGCCCGCGCGTGCACCGGCAGCGTCGGCAGCAAGGTGTCCAGCGCGAGGCCGCGGCGCAGGTTCACGCGCCCGATGCCGGCGACCGGCTCGACGGTGCGCAGCGGCGCGTACAGGTTCTGTGCGGCATGGCGCGTCAGCACGACCGGTACCGGCGTTTCGCGCCGGGGAACGGATTTGTCTACGGGCGCATCGGCCTGCTCGTCCGCGCCGCTTGCTGCACCGCCTCCGTAGCGCTTCGCCGGGGCTTCCGCTTCCACGATGCGCACCGGTTCCAGCGGCGCCTGGCCGTCCTTCGCCGGCTCGGCGGCGATGTCGAGCAGGATCAGCGCGCCGGATTCCACGTCCTGCAGTTGCAGCCGCGTGGGCGGAATCGGCTCGCTCGCCCGCAGGTAGATCGCGCCGCCCGCACTCTGCACGCGCAGATGGTCGCCGACGCTGGCCGGCACGCCGACGCGCACATTGCGGTCGATGAAGACCACGCGCTCCTGGCCGACCACCAGCGGCACCGGCAGGGGCAGGCGCTCCCAGCGCAGGATTTCCACGGCCTGGCTGGCCGGCACGAAACCGAGGGTCAGCAGGACGCCGGCCAGGGCCGACAAGGCAACGGGCTTCATGGAGAGTCTCCCTGCAGGTGGCCGGAGGCGTTGGCGGGCGCGCCGGCCTGGGTCGGCGTCGGCGGCGTTTCGATGCGCTGGGGTGCACTGGCGTAGCAGTCCAGCGCCAGACCAAAGGGGTTGTGCTCGGGGTCGATGTCCAGCCGGACGACTTTGATGGGGTAGCGCACCAGGGCGCGCTTGACCTGCTCGGAGCCGTAGTATTCGTCCGCGCTCACGTCGAGCGTGACGATCCAATCGCGGTCGGAGACCACCTTGACGCGCGTGGCCGGATCATCGCCGTAGCCGCGGCCGGGAATCTCGTAGATGCCGCGCACGCGCTGACGCAGCTCGCCACTGGCGCGCCGGTACTCGTAGTCCTGTTGCAGAAAGGCCCGGCAGCTCGGTGTCAGGTAGGCCGACAGCGCGCGCAGGTTGCGCGGATAGTCTTCTTCGCCGTTCGTGGGCCAGCGCTGCATCTGCTGCCAGATGTAGAACGAGAAGGCATACACGCTCTCGGGCGGCACGTCCCACCACTTGCGCGTGCTGCCCGAGCGCAGGTCCGGCGGCACATGGATGGTCAGACTCTTCGGCGCACTCCACCAACCGAAGCCGAGCAGCAGCGCCACCACGAACAACGCGCCGGCCCCCAGACGCAGCGTCTTCACGTGCGCCTGCAGGTGCGCAACCTCGTTCTTGAAGCGGCTCATGGCGCACCTCGATCGGCGTTGCGCCGGGTCGCCCAGTAGCCCGCGCGGGTGATGAGGCGCTGCCCGCCCAGGAGCGCTGCCAGCGCCGGGTGCCGCAGGGCCAGCCGCCACTGGAGCTGCCGGTACAGCCAGGTGTCGGGCCGGCCACGCTTCTGTGCGCGCAGGAAGCCACCGCCGACGAAGACGCCCAGCGCGATGCCGGCGACGATCAGCGTGGGCACCATGGCGATGCTGTGCGTGAGCCAGGCCAGCGGCAGGCCGAGCGCGAACCCGGCGGCGGCCGACAGGCCGGCGCAGATCCACAACTCGTCGGCGGTCAGCCCGCGCACGACCACCGGCTGGCGGTTCAGCCGGTGCGGCAGGAAGGTCACCAGCGTGTCGCGCGGGGTCTCCGAAGGGACGGCCATCGCTTGCCGCCCTTACAGCACGCCGGTGGCTTTGGTGAGCAGCCAGATGCCGACCACCAGCAGGATTGCGCCCACGGCGACCGTCAGGCCGAACTGGCCCCAGGTGGCGCGGCCGGTGTGGATCTCCGAGTAGCGTGTGTAGGCGTGATAGCAGACACCGACGAACATCGAGGCGACCACGAGCAGCGCGATCAGCAGCACGATGTCGTAGCCGTAGTTCTGCAAGGTCTGCAGGATGCCGCTGCCTTGGCCGCGCGAAGGGTCCTCCATGGTCGGCAGGCCCTGCGCGAAGGCCGACAGCGGCAGGCCCGCGAGCGCCAGCGGCAGCAGCGGAGCGGCGATGCGGGACGGAATGCGATGGGATGTCGTTGGAGTGTTCATGGCGTATGGCCCTTCGTGACGGTCAGGAGAGGAGGAAGAAGGTCAGCACCAGGTACATCGCCACGAAGCGCACGACGACGGCGAGGAACTGACGTTCAGTGATGCGGTGCTCGGCCCAGCCGACGTAGGCGGTGCGCATGGCCCACACGCCCCACAGCAGCAACACGGCGAACACGAAGCCCAGCACCACGGCAGCGACGGCCGAAGGCGCAAAGCCGCCGTTGGCCTGGAAGGCGGCGACCTGATCGGCAGAGGGCGTCATGGCGACGGCTCCTCGTCGTCGGCGCGGTCGCGGCGGACGTAGTCGCCGGCCAGCGGGACGGGATCGCGCGGCTGGGCGCGCTGGGGCACGAGGTAGTCCTGCAGGCCGGCGCGAACGCGGTTCAGGTCGGCACGCAGTCGGGCGTAGTCGAAGTGGTAGCGGGCGCGTTCCTGCGGAGCGGTATGGGCGGCGTGCTCGGCGAGGCGGTCGAGCAGGTCGAGTTGGCGGGTGAGCGCGGCGAGCTGCTCACGCTCCGAGGCGAGGCTGTCGGCAGCGGCGGCAGGCTGAAGCGCCGAGAACGACACAGCCAACACCACGGCAAGCGCAGGCCATGCGGATGTGCGGCGGTTGGTCTGTCCCATCGTGCCATTCCCTGTTGAAGCGGATGGCCAGATGCTGTGGCGCGCTCTCGCTTTGCGCCGCAGGGAATGGGAACTACGGCATGACCGGATTTGTTGGTCGCGCTGGCCGACATTCGCGCAATGCCTGGTGGATTTCTTGTTGGCTAGCGCCTACCACCCTTTGGTAGAATTGGGCAAACTTGGCAATCCAAAGTCACGAAAGACCAAACCAGATGGTTTTCAGATGAGTGAAGTCGAAAGCGAGATCCTCACGCTGGAGGAAGTCGCGGCCTACCTCAAAGCCGGCAAACGGACGGTCTATCGCCTTGCCCAGAAAGGAGAGATTCCGGCGTTCAAGCTTGGGGGAACCTGGCGCTTTCGCCGCTCGGAGCTGGATCGGTGGATCGCCGAAAGCATCAACAAGACGAAGCCGGAGGCCGAGTGAGCGCGGACCATGCCAGCCGCCGAATCACGCTCGAGGAAGAACAAGGGGAGGATCGCCGTTGACGACACAGCAGCTTCTGACGCCGCACCAGAGCCAGTACTTTGCTTGGCTGCTGACCAGGCGTGCAGCAGGCGACTCCGTGGAGTCGCTGGCTTCGACTTTGGTCGATTCGCAAGTCGATCTGAATCCTCATCAAGTCGAGGCCGCACTCTTCGCTTGCCGCAACCCCCTCTCACGCGGCGTGATCCTCGCCGACGAGGTTGGTCTGGGCAAGACCATCGAAGCCGGCTTGGTCCTTTCCCAACGCTGGGCCGAACGGCGGCGGAAGGTCCTCATCATCGTTCCGGCGAACCTGCGCAAGCAATGGCATCAGGAGTTGCAGGACAAGTTCGGCCTGCAAGGGCTGATCCTCGAAGCCAAAAGCTACAACGCAATCCGAAAACAGGAGCGGCAGAACCCGTTCCTGTTCGCGTCCGGTCCGATCATCTGTTCCTATCAGTTCGCGAAGGCCAAGGCTGACGATGTCAAGGGCATCGACTGGGACTTGGTCGTCCTCGACGAAGCGCATCGCCTGCGCAACGTCTACAAGACCAGCAACGTCATCGCCAAGACCCTCAAGGAGGCGCTGTCGCGCGTTCACTCCAAGGTGCTCCTGACCGCGACGCCGTTGCAGAACTCATTGCTCGAACTCTATGGACTGGTCAGCTTCATCGATGACCGCGTGTTCGGAGACCTTGATAGCTTCCGCTCGCAATTCACTGGCAGAGAGCAATCCTTCAGCAGCCTGCGTGACCGGCTGGCCCCCATCTGCAAGCGCACCCTGCGCAAACAGGTTCAGCCCTACGTGTCGTACACAGCGCGCAAGGCCATCGTCGAGGAGTTCACGCCGTCGAGCGAAGAGCAGGAACTTTCCAGGCTCGTCGCCGATTACCTGCGCCGCCCCAACCTCAAGGCCCTGCCCGAGGGGCAGCGCCAACTGATTTCGCTCGTACTATGGAAGCTGCTCGCCTCCAGCACGCACGCGATTGCGGGTGCGTTGGAGACGATGGCCAAGCGTCTCCAGGGTGTGCTCGACGAAGTCACCGAGGCTCCCGATCTGGTCGATGAACTCGACGAGGATTACGAGTCGCTCGACGAAACCGCCGATGAGTGGAGCGACCAAGACTCAGATGTCGAAGCATCGAGCCGAACGGAACGCGAGGCCATCGCGCAGGAGATCGACGAGCTGCGCCACTTCAAAGCGCTGGCAACCAACATCCGGGACAACGCCAAGGGCAAGGCGCTACTCACCGCGCTGGATCGCGCCTTCGCCGAACTGGATCGGTTGGGCGCGGCCCGGAAGGCCATCATCTTCACCGAGTCCAAGCGCACGCAGGAATACCTCCTCAACTTGCTGGCCGACACGCCATACGGCGACGGCATCGTGCTCTTCAACGGCACCAATAGCGACCAGCGTGCGCAGGCGATTTACAAGGACTGGCTGAAGCGCCACGAAGGCACCGACCGCATCACCGGCTCCAAGACTGCCGACACCCGTGCGGCACTGGTCGAGCACTTCAAGGAGCGTGGCAAGGTCATGATTGCCACCGAGGCCGGAGCCGAAGGCATCAACCTCCAGTTCTGCTCGCTCGTCATCAACTACGACCTGCCGTGGAACCCGCAGCGCATCGAGCAGCGCATCGGGCGCTGCCACCGCTACGGTCAGAAGCACGACGTGGTGGTGGTCAACTTCGTCGACCGCAGCAATGAGGCCGATGCACGGGTGTACGAGCTGCTGTCGCAGAAGTTCCAGCTCTTCGAGGGCGTGTTTGGGGCTAGCGACGAAGTGCTGGGTGCCATCGGCTCCGGTGTCGATTTCGAGCGGCGTATCGCCGAGATCTACCAGAACTGCCGAGAGCCCGAGGAAATCAAGTCCAGCTTCGAGCAACTCCAGCTCGACCTCTCCGGCGAAATCAACGAGGCGATGGTCAAGACGCGCCAGGTCTTGCTTGAGAACTTTGATGAGGAGGTGCAGGAGAAGCTGCGCATGCGGGCCGACGACAGCCGCAACGCGCGCAACCGCTTCGAGCGCATGCTGATGGACTTGACCCGCGCCGAACTGGTCCATTGCGCCGCGTTCGATGACGACGGCTTCGATCTCCGCCACATACCGACTGGAGTCGAGCACGGCGGCCTCGCGGGCATCGAGCTGGGGCGCTACGAATTGCCCCGCCGCTCCGGCGACGCGCATCTATACCGCATCAATCATCCGCTGGCGCGATGGGGCATCGAGCAGGCCAAGGCTCGCGCACTCAACGGGGCTCGTCTTGTGTTCGACTACAACGCCCACGGTGCAAAGATCAGCACGCTTGAAGCCTGGCGCGGCAAGGCCGGATGGCTCACCGTGAAGCTAATCTCGGTCGAGACACTCGGCAACCAGGAGCAACATCTGCTGGTTGCGGCGGGCACGACCGACGGCGTCGTGCTCGCGGAAGAAGACCCGGAAAAACTGCTGCGCCTGCCCGCGACCACGCAGGCGGCCAGTCTGTTCAACGCCCCTGATGCCACCCTGCTGGCCGACGTGGAAGCCCGCAAGACCGCACTCCTGCGCGACGTCAACGAGCGCAACCTCGGCTACTTCGAGCAGGAAGTCCAGAAGCTGGATGCCTGGGCGGACGACCTGAAGCTCGGTCTGGAGCAGGAGATCAAGGAGATCGACCGCGAGATCAAGGAGGTGCGCCGAACCGCCGCGACCTCGCCGACGCTGGAAGAAAAGTTGTCATGGCAGAAGAAGCAGCGCGAACTGGAGAGTAAGCGCAGCAAGCTGCGCCGCGAGTTGTTTGCCCGGCAGGACGAAGTCGAAGCGCAGCGCAATGACTTGATCAGCCAGCTTGAAGTGCAACTCCAACAGCAGGTCGAGGAGCGCACGCTGTTCACTGTCGAGTGGGAGCTGGTGTAATGACTAATCAAGTAGCACCGTTAGACCTGCGCATGACCAGGCCGCGGTTGAAGCGTGCCAAGAATTGAGGAGAGCGAGATATGGCTAGCGGAAAATTACTGCGGCAACTCATCAAATCGGGAACGCAAGGCGATGCTTCGGGCTTTCGCGCGGCGTCCGAGGCAGTGATCAAAGAGGAGCGCGAGAAGAACCATCATCTGCTCGCAAATGACCTTGAGCGTTTACTTTACGGCGATCAGGCAACGGTCGGGAAGAGTGCGCGGAAGCTGCAAAGTTTGCCCAGCGTGCCGACAAATAAAGACAACGGCCTTGCGCTACTAGAAGAGCGTGCCGTGATTCGAGAGGAGAAAGACATCATTCTCTCGGATGCTTCGCAGTCGGCACTCGATGAAATCCTGATGGAGCACAACCGGACGGACGTGCTTCGATCCTATGGCCTGCAACCCGCGCAGAAGCTGTTGTTTTGCGGGCCTCCCGGCTGCGGCAAGACGCTGGCCGCCGAAGTCATCGCGCATTCCCTGTCCATGCCGCTCATCCTCGTTCGGCTGGACTCGGTCATCTCGTCGTTTCTGGGAGAGACGGCCGCCAATTTGCGCAAAGTGTTCGATTACGTCGCAACGCATCCCGTGGTCGCATTGTTCGATGAATTCGACGCCCTGACCAAGGATCGTGGCGACAGCGCCGATCATGGTGAGCTCAAACGCTCCGTAAATGCCGTCTTGCAGATGATGGACGGTTATCGAGGCGAGAGCATCCTGATCGCCACCACCAACTACGAAACCTTATTGGACAAGGCGGTTTGGCGACGCTTCGATGAGGTTGTGCGCTTCGAGATGCCGAATCTGGAGCAGATCAAACGCTTGTTAGCTCTGAAACTCTCCGGTGTCCGCCGCAATTTCGAGCCCGACGATGGCCAGGTGGCATCCGTGTTCAAGGGCATGTCGCACGCCGACATCGAGCGGGTTCTTCGGCGCTCCGTCAAGGAAATGATCCTGTCCGGCCGGGAGTTCCTGGAGAAAAGCCACCTCGATACCGCGCTTGCCCGTGAGTATCGTCATAAGAGTTAAGGGATGGAGGGGGAGGCATGGCCTATGAACACTTGCGCTTGGAGCGAGAAGCGCCCTCAACGGAGCGCCATCCGAGGCGTCATCCGGGAATTCGCCCTCCTGCCGATCCGAGAGCGCATGGTGCCGCGTTAGCCGGGCGGCTCGACCAAGCGCGGCAACGTGCGATGGCAGAGGACGTCGGCGGGTTCGACGACCGTAAGCTGCTCAAGATTCGGCTGCGCGCGGGCGACAAGAGCGTGCCCGCCTTCGATGCCATTCCTGGCGTGGAGATTGTCAGCCAGGAAGATGAATCCATCGTGCTGGCATTCGCCACTGATGACGGCTTGAGCGAGTTCGAGAGCCGCCTGGCCACCCTTGCACGTGATGGCGTTGTTACACGCAAGGAACTGTTCTACGTCATCGAAGACTTCGACCACTGGACACCCCAGGACCGTACCGGCGCGGCCTTGCTTGAGCAAGGATTTCCAGCCGCGCCAACCTTCATGCTCGATGTCGAACTATGGCCCCAGGAGCGACAGGACAAGCGCCAGCAAATGGTGCGTGCCTTTCTCGACTGGTTGCATGCACAAGGCATTGAGCGGCTGGACGACATCCAGCAACCCTCGCTCGTCATGGTCCGTGTGCGCTGCAACGGTGCGCAGGCCGAGCAGATCTTGCACCATCGCGATGTGCGCACTGCCGACCTGCCGCCCCGCTTGGGTGTGGCCGTACAACTGCTTCATACCGACATCAACCAATTTCCTCCGATCGATCCCCCTTCTGACGATGCTCCGTCCATTGCCGTGCTGGATTCAGGCTTGACGCGCGGACATTCGTTGCTCGGCGCAGCGGTCGGCGACGCGCAGGGCTACCTCGCACCGCATCGCAGTGCGGATGACACCGATCCCCACTGGCACGGCACCTTCGTCGGCGGGCTTGCGTTGTACGGCGATGTCCATAGCGCTATTCAGCAAGGGCAGTTCGTCCCGCAGCTTCGCCTGTTCTCCGGCAAAGTGTTCGAAGACGACGGACAAGACCAAACTGCGTTCGTCGAAAAGGCGGTCGAGGAAGCCGTGCGCGCACTGCATGCGCAATACGGCTGCCGGGTCTTCAACCTAAGCTATGGCGACCTGAACAAGGTCTACGATGGCCGTCATGTGCGCGGGCTCGCCTACACGCTGGATCGGCTGACGCGTGAGCTGGGGGTCCTGTTCGTAGTACCAGCGGGCAATTTGTTGTCATCCCAGTTGCCAGCCGATACACGCGCGAGTTACCCGGACTACCTGTTCGAAGGCCACGCCCGCCTGCTGGACCCCGCCACATCGCTCAACGCGCTGACCGTTGGCGGCTTGAGCCTGAACGAGGCCACACGCAATGCACAGCGCCATCCCAACACGATTGAAGACCACGTGTTGGCACGGGCGGAGCAGCCGTTTCCATTGACTCGCAGCGGCCCTTCTGCCAGCGGCGCCATCAAGCCCGACGTGGTCGCGCATGCCGGCAACATCGCCTTGCGGCGCACTGGAGGTGGCACAGACCATGCCGGTCTGGGAGTGGTGTCGCTCAACGGCGGCTTTGCCTTGGGGCCGGCGTTCAAGGAAGACATCGGCACTAGCTACGCCGCCCCCCAAGTCGCCCACCAAGCCGCGCGGCTACTGGCCGAAGTGCCCGACGCTTCGCCCAGCCTGCTGCGCGCACTGATCGGCGCCCATGCCCGCTGGCCGCAAGCCTGCGAAGCGCTGTTGAACCCCGGCAACAATGCTGAAGGCCGCGACAAACTCCTGCGCCTCGTCGGGTATGGGCGCGTGGACGATGCGGCGCTGTTCCGCTCGCTTGATCACACCGTCACCCTGCTGGCCGAAGAGCGCGTCGGAAACGACCAGCACCACTTCTTCGAATTACCTCTACCAGACAGCTTCTGGGACGGTGGCCGCCGCACGCGTGAGGTGACCGTCGCGCTCGCCTACAGCCCTGCCGTGCGCACCACGCGGCTGGACTACCGAAGAGCCAAACTGTGGTTCCACCTGGTGACGGCTGGCAGCCTGGATGAGGTCACCCAAGCCTACCGGCGCAATCGGGAAGAAGGCATGGGCGAACGCGCCAACGGCCGCTGGCTACCCAACGACACCCGCAAGAACGGCACGTTGCAGGTCTCTCGATGGCGCTTCAAACAGGCGCTGGCCAACGGTCACAAGGTGTTCGTCGTGGTGACCCGGCAAGACAGCCTTTGGTCCGATGGGCGCGATGGGGACGAGCCCTATGCCGTCGCCGTGGTGCTGGCGGATCGGGAGCAGGCCAACGCTCAGCTCTACGCCCAGGTGCAAGCAGCGCTGCAAGCGCGTGCCCAGGCACGTGCGCGCGCTCGGATTGGCGGGAGGGCCTGATGCCGGCGCTCGAACCTCAGTACTTGGCCATCTTGAAGCAGGTGCTCGCCGCCCGCTTCGTGCCGTTCCTGCCGCCATTGCTCGGCAACGTCAATCCCGCCGATCACGCGGCGAAACAGCTTTCGCGGGCCTTCAGCGCCTTCGTCCTCCACAAACTGCTCGACATTACGCCGCAGGTGGCGGCCGCCTCGGTCGTGGATGATTTCAACGACAAGGGCATCGACGCGATCCACTACCACGCGCCGTCGGAGACGCTGTACCTGCTGCAAACCAAGTTGAAGGAGTCCGAGCAGTTCAAGCAGGAGGATGCGCTGCCGTTCTGCGAGGGCATTCGCCTGTTGCTCAAACAGGACTTCACCGCGTTCAACGGGAACGTCCTAAATCGGAAGGCTGATATCGAGGGCGCACTCGATGCGTGCAGCCACATCAAGCTGGTCGTGCCCTGCACCGGCGATGGTGTATCGCAAACGGCCCGCGACGCCTTGCAGGCGCTGCTCGATGACGAAGACCTCGACGAAGAGCGGCTGGTCAAACAGGTGGAATACTACACGGCAACCGAGATCGCCCGCGATCTGTTGGCGGAGCAGGCCTACCAACCCGTGCACACGGATATCGCGTTGCAGAAGCACGCGAAAGTCGAAAGCCCGCGAGCCACGTACTACGGTGTCGCGCGGCTGGCGGACTTGGTGGCCCTGCATCAGACGCACGGCAAGGCCCTGTACGAACGCAACATCCGCTACTTCCTCGGCAGCAGCAAGTCTGATGTTAACAAGGCCATCAAGACGACCTTGCATGACGCCCCGGCGGACTTCTTCTACCTGAACAATGGCGTCACGGCCGTCTGCGACCTGATCGAGCCGAAGGCTAACAAGAATGGCGTCAAGAAGTTCAAGGTGCGCGGCTTGTCCATCATCAACGGCGCGCAGACGGTGGCGTCGGCTGCCGAGTTCGTGCGCCAGCATCCGGGCAAGAGCATCGATGACGCCAAGGTGATGCTCACTTTGATTAAGGCATCGGCGGACGGCCAGTTTGGGAAGAGCGTGACCAAGGCTCGCAACCACCAGAACCCGGTGCAGACCGCGAACTTCGCCTCGCTGGACGAGAACCAGGAGCGGCTACGGCAGGAGATCGCCCACCTCAGCTTCGATTACCACTATCGCCCCGAGGCCCTCGCGACCGGCCCCAAGGCCATCACGCTCGATGAGGCTCTGCGGGCAATGGCCTCGCAACAGAACGACCCACGCTACGCCGTATGGCTCAAGAGCGAACCGGTGCGGCTCGCCAACCCCGACTCCACCGAGTACCAGGCGCTGTTCACTGCCGCGCTACCGGGCGTGACGCTGATCAATGCGGTCCTGTGCCACCGCGCCATCCGCGCCCTGGTGGTGGATTACGAGCAGAAGGCTCCAGCGCGCAGCCAGGAACGTCTGATCTACCGTCACGGCGTACACGTCATCACAGCCGTCATGATGAAGCGCCTGCGCAGCCGCATTGGCACGGCGGCCGTCATCGACCCGGCAGCGATTCCCGCGCTGATCAGCCAGCCGCTCGATCAGCTCCGGCAGCAGGCTTTCGACCTCGGCCAGCAACGACTCGTTCTTGAGGGGCCGCTGGCTTACTTCCGCAACCAGGGCAACGTCGCCGCCTTCCTGGCCGACCTGATGGAAGCACATTTCGCCCTGGGTGCCGATCCGGCCATAGCGCCACTACGCAATATTCAGAATGCAGCGGACGCGTATCCGCGCAAGCGCCTGATCGACTACTTGTCGAGCCGCGCGCCACAACTATGAGAGCGATGCCATGAGCAAACAAAAACTAGAACTTACCTGGATCGGGAAGGAGAAGCGGCCCAAGCTGGAGCCGCGCATCCTGCTCGAAGACCCCGAGAAGTCCTATCACGCCAAGCATCGCGTGACGGACAACGACATCTTCGACAATCGGCTGATTTTTGGCGACAACCTATTAGCGCTCAAGGCGCTGGAGGCCGAGTTTGCGGGCAAGGTGAAGTGCGTGTTCATTGATCCTCCGTACAACACTGGAAGTGCGTTTGAGCACTACGACGATGGACTTGAACACTCAATTTGGCTGGGATTGATGCGAGACCGTCTTGAGATCATCAAACGCCTACTTTCCGCTGATGGCTCCTTATGGATAGCAATTGACGACAATGAAGGGCACTACTTGAAGGTGCTCTGCGACGAGGTTTTTGGGCGTCAGGCGTTTGTCTCGTCGATGGTGTGGGAGAACTTTTACGGGCGCAGCAATGCAGCGGCTGTCTCGCCAGCACACAACTACGTCCTGCTGTACTCGCCAATGGGGCAGGACTGGAAGAAGGTTCGAAACCTCCTCCCGCGAGGCGAAGAAGCTGCGAGCAAGTACAAGAACCCTGACAACGACCCACGTGGTGCGTGGCGACTGGGTCCGATCTTTGCAGCCGGCGAGAGGCACGAGGGGCTCATGTACACGATAACAACGCCTTCTGGGCGGTCGGTAAGCCCCCCCAAGGGAAGTCACTGGCGCATGCTGGAAGATGACTTCTGGAAGATGGTCAAGGAAGGCAGGATCGTGTTTGGTGAAAAGGGAGACAACAATCCAGCCGTCAAACTGTTTTTGCGTGAAGTTCAGGAAGGCTTGGTACCTCGGACTTGGTGGTCTCATTCAGAAGTCGGTCACTCGCAGGAAGCGAAGCGAGAGATTCAGGCGCTCTTCCCAGAAGATGTGCCTTTCGATACACCGAAGCCGGAACGTCTGCTCAGGCAGGTGATAACGATTGCCACCAATCCCGGCGACATCGTATTGGACTCCTTCGCCGGCTCCGGCACCACAGGAGCGGTGGCGCACAAAATGGGGCGCCGCTGGATCATGGTCGAACTAGGCGAGCACTGCCACACATGTGTCATCCCGCGACTCCGCAAGGTGATTGACGGTACAGATGAGGGAGGGGTCACCGAGAGCGTTGGTTGGCAGGGTGGCGGCGGGTTCCGCTATTACCGCCTTGCCCCCAGCCTGATCGTCAACGACCGCTGGGGCAACCCTGTTGTTAACCCGGAGTACAACGCCGCGATGCTGGCCGAGGCCCTGGCGAAGCTGGAAGGCTTCACCTACGCACCCTCGGAGACGCGCTGGTGGCAGCACGGCCACTCCAGCGAGCGCGATTTCATCTGTGTCACCACTCAAAACCTGTCCGCCGAGCAGTTGCAGGCTTTGTCCGATGAAGTTGGCCCCGAGCAGAGCCTGCTGGTGTGCTGTTCGGCCTTCCGCGGCGTAACGGCCGCCAGGGCATCCGAGCGTTGGCCGAACCTGACACTGAAGAAGATTCCCAGGATGGTGCTGGCCCGCTGTGAGTGGGGCCAGGACGACTACAGCCTGAACGTGGCCAATCTGCCGATGGCGCAGCTTGCGAAGGCCGAGCCTGCGGCCACGGTCGATAGCAGCAAGAAGATCAAGAACAAGAATGCGGCCCTCGCCAACGCGGGACAGGGCGGCCTGTTTGGGGGGAACGAATAATGAGCACCCGCGTCCTGCACGCCGTTACCGGTCGTCTGTCTCTTCGTCCGCCGCAAGCCGAGTCCCTTATCAAGCTCGCTCGCGCGCTTGATGCTGCGCCCGAGCTATTGGGTCACGAGCGTGATGTCTCGGCCATTCTGTCCACGTTGAAGGCCGAGTTCAGCACGCTGGAGGACTTCGAGCGCGAGTTCCCGTCGCTGTGTTTCGCGCTGGCCACGGGCGTGGGCAAGACGCGCCTAATGGGAGCCTTTATCGCCTACTTGCATCTAGCGCACGGCATCAACAACTTCTTCGTGCTCGCACCCAACCTGACGATCTACAACAAGCTCATCACGGACTTTACGCGCAACACGCCGAAGTACGTGTTCAAGGGGATCGCCGAATTCGCGCAGCAACCGCCGCTGATCATCACCGGCGACAACTACGACCAGACCGGTGCAGCGGTAGACGATCAATCGATGGGCTTCGCCCACGACGTGCGCATCAACATCTTCAACATTTCCAAGATCAACTCCGAGGTACGCGGCGGCAAGGAGCCGCGCATCAAGCGGATGAAGGAAGTGCTGGGCGACAGCTACTTCAACCATCTGGCCAACCTGTCTGACCTGGTGCTGCTGATGGACGAGTCGCACCGCTACCGGGCCAGCGCCGGCGTGCGCGCCATCAACGAACTCAAGCCGCTGTTCGGTCTGGAAGTGACAGCGACGCCCTTCGTCGAGTCCAACCGAGGGCCTGTGCCGTTCAAGAACGTGGTGATCGACTACCCGCTGGCGCGGGCGATGGAGGATGGCTTCGTCAAGGAGCCGGCCGTGGTCACCCAGCGCAACTTCGACGCCAAGGCTCACACGCCCGAGGAGATCGAGAAGACCAAACTGGAAGACGGCGTGCGCTTGCATGAGACGACCAAGGTCGAGCTGCTCACCTACGCCCGCGAGAACGGCGTCAAGCCGGTCAAGCCCTTCATGCTCGTCATCGCTCGCGATACCACGCACGCGGCGCAACTCTTGGCGCTTCTGGAGTCGGGAGCCTTCTACGAGGGGCGCTACCAGGGCAAGGTGATTCAGGTCGATTCCAGCCGCACCGGCGCGGAGGAAGAAGAGATGATCACGCGCCTGCTGGCCGTGGAGAGCGTGGATGAGCCGACCGAGATCGTGATTCACGTCAACATGCTCAAGGAGGGCTGGGACGTAACCAACCTCTATACCATCGTGCCGCTGCGTGCGGCTAATGCCCGCACGCTGATCGAGCAGTCCATCGGGCGCGGCCTGCGTCTGCCTTACGGCAAGCGCACGGGCGTCGCGTCGGTGGATCGCTTGAACATCGTCGCGCACGACAAGTTCCAGGAGATCATCGACGAGGCCAACCGCGGCGATTCGCCGATTCGTCTGAAGCAGGTCATCCTTGATGCGCCGAGCGCCGACGATAAGAAGGTCAGCGTGCAGGTCGAGTCCGGGGCGGCGGCGCGTCTCGGTTTGACGGAAGCACCGGTCGTGATCACAGGGGTTTCAGCCACTGACAGTGGAGCGGAAGTCCCCGCGCCCAAACCGGTGTTCACCACGGAGGCGGAGAAGCAGGCCGCGCGCGTGGTCATGGACGTCATCGGCAAGTACGAGGTCAAGCGCGATCTGGTGCCCACCAGCAGCGCGCTGCTGAAACCAGAAGTGCAGAAGGAAATCCTCGCGGAAGTGGCAGAGCGGCTGAAGCCGCTGCAAGGCGAATTGCTGGCGGACGTGGATGAATCAGTCCCCGCACTTGACTTGTCCGCCGTGGTGGCGAAGACCACCGAGATCGTGGTGCAGCAGACCATCGACATCCCACGCATTGCGGTGGTGCCGACTGGCGAGATCACAACGGGCTTCCACGCCTTCAAGCTGGATGTGAGCCAGCTCCATCTCCAGCCTGGCCAGCGCGAGATCGTCGGTCAGATGCTGCGCACGAACGAGCAGTTCACCCTGGCCGCCGAAGTCGGGCTCAAGGAGCAGCGCCCGGAGGATTACATCGTCCACGCCATGGTGGACTTCGACGACATCGACTACTTCACCCACGCCGAGCTGCTCTACGACCTCGCGGGCCAGATGGTGCAGCACCTGCGCGGCTATCTGTCCGAGGACGAGGCCATCAGCGTGCTGGATCGTGACCGCCGCTTGATCGCACGGGAAATCCACGCGCAGATGATGGCCCACTTCTGGGAGGAGGCGACCGAGTACGAGGTGCAGGTCAGTCGCGGCTTCACCGAACTCAAGCCGTGCAACTACACCGCCACCGCAGGCCAGACGGCCCACCACTTCCGGGAGACCGTGACCGAGACCAGTCGCATCAAGCAGATGCTCTTCGGTGGCTTCGCGCGTTGTCTGTACCCGCTGCAGAAGTTCGACTCGGATACCGAGCGGCGCTTCGCCATCATCTTGGAGCGCGACGCGACGAAGTGGCTCAAGCCCGCGAAGGGGCAGTTCCAGATCTACTACAAGCTCGGCACCGAGCAGCCGGAGTACATCCCCGACTTCGTGGCCGAGACGGACGCGACCATCTTCATGGTGGAGACGAAGGCACGTGCCGACATCAACACGCAGGAGGTTCAGGCCAAGGCCGCTGCCGCCATGCGCTGGTGCAAGCACGCTTCCGATCATGCGGCGAACGTAGGCACCAAGCCCTGGAAGTACCTGCTGGTGCCCCATGACGAAGTCAGCGAGTCGAAACGGCTCGCGGATTACCTGCGCTTTGAGGTCAAGGCGTAATTGAGTTACCGCTGTTCGCCCACGGAGATTCCGATATGAGCCGTGCTCATCTGCGCTTCCAGGTGGATTCCCGCCTCGCCACATTGTTGAGTCAGGAATACTCCTCGTCCGAGCGAGCGCTGAAGGAACTCGTGGACAACGCATGGGACGCCGACGCGGAGCAGATAACGATCCTCCTCCCGAAACCTCTGAGTGGTGACCCTCTCGTCATCCAGGATGACGGCACTGGCATGACCGAGGAAGAACTGCGCCGGCACTATTTGTCGATCGCATCTGATCGGCGTTCGCGGCGCGGTGAGCGCACGGCCGGGAAAAATCGCTTGGTCAAGGGGCGCAAGGGTATCGGCAAGTTCGCCGGGCTCATGGCCGCAGCGGTGATGACGCTTGAAACCCGTGCGCGCGGTCGATTGTGCTGTATCACCTTGCGGCTGGACGATCTGTCCCAAGTCGAAGACATTGAACAGTTGAATATCGGCCTGCAAAGCGATCCTTGTGGGCCGGAACTGCATGGCACGACAATCACGCTGAGCGATCTGCATCAGGGCCTGGCTTATCCGGATGCCAATCGGCTGCGCCAGATCCTTTTGCAGGACTACGGGCGACAGGATGACTTTGCAATCACGATCGACGGCAAGCGGCTCGACGTCGATGATGTATCCGGTAGCTACTCGGAGCAGGAAGAGGAGCTTCCAAGTGCCGGTAAGGTAAAGCTGCGTTTCTCCATCAGCGACGGCAAGTCCGGGTTGCGTCAGCCAGGCATCACTCTGCGTGTGGACGGCAAGGCCGTTGGGCGGCCTGGGTTCTTCGGCCTTGATCAACGAGATGACTTTCCATCCAAGCTGCTGCGAAAGCTCTACGGCGAGATCGAAGCAGATGGACTGCGCGACCACATCACGGCGGGCTGGGATGCGGCGGTCGAGAACAGCGAGCTTCTGAGAGAGGTTGAGGGCTACGTCCAGCCCATCTTGCGAGAAGCCTATGAGCAGCAGTACCGGCGCGAAATTCAGTTGGCGCAGGCCCGCTTGCAGAGAGCGATCCTCGCGCGCTTGTCGGCTCTGCCAGAGCACAAGCGTGTATTTGCCGACCGCGCGATCAAGAAGATTCTCGACAAGTATTACGGCGAGCCGGAGAGCAAAGTCGAGCCGGTGGTAAATGTGCTGTTGGAAGCGATGGAGCGTTCCGACTACCGCATCCTCCTGGAGCACATCGCAGAAGCAACACCGGGCGATGTCGCTGGGGTAGCCGAGCGCCTTGATGAATTTGGCTTGGCAGAGATGGCCTTCCTTGTACAGCAAGCGACGGCTCGCCAGGTCTTCCTTGATCAACTGGACGCGCTCGCTCGTGACGCCGCTACGACGGAAGCCGTCGTGCACAAAGCCCTGGAGCGAAACCTGTGGGTATTCGGTCCCGAATACTCGCTATTCAGCTCGAACAGTACATTGCGGCGGCAAGTGGAAGATGTCCTCGGAGAGACCTACACAGGTGACAAGGCCAACAGGCGCCCCGACCTGCTCCTCAACGAGAACCTCGGCGGACAGTACCTGTTGATCGAGTTCAAGCGGCCGAGCCACGCGCTGAATCACGATGATTACGTGCAAGCGATTGGTTACAGGCACGAACTGGCAAAGTATCTCGGTTCTCCGATTCAGGTTCTGCTCGTCGGCGGCAGTCGGTCTTCCGACTTTCCTACGGACAATCGTGAACCGCATGTCGAGGCTCGGATTTTTGGTCAGGTCATCTCCACCGCGCGGCGGCAGATTGAGTGGCTGCTACGTACAGCGGAGACATGTTCAAACTGATCCACATGTCGCTACGAACTTGACGGCGCATACTCCATCGCAGCGGCACCCAGGTCACAGGTACTTCTTAAACGTCGCCGCCGCAATGCACACCGCCACGCCGAGCAGTGCGGCGCTGGGCAGCAGGATCAGCAGCGGGTTCACGCTGACCGGCAGTGCCAGGTAAGTCACCCACGGCAGCACGGCCAGCGGGATCAGGCTGGCCCTGGCGCGGTGATAGATGAACCCCGACTCGCGTCCCGCGCCGAAGCGGCGGATGTCCCGGCGCACCAGGCCATCCACCAGCCCGACGAAGGCGGCCATCAGGAACAGCGGCAAGGTCAGGCACAGCACCAGCAGCCGCACGAGGAAGACCAGTGTCGTGTAGGCCGCCGCGATCAGGTAGCTCTCCACGTTCACGGAGACCAGACCCAGGTAGTAGCGGAAGTCCTTGGTCGGGCGATGGCTGCCGGCGCTGGCCTGCGCCGAGGCGTCGCGTATCCAGTCCAGCAGACCGCTTTTCACGAACAGCCAGTCGTAGCCCTGCTCGACCAGCCGGTGCGCGGTGCGCCCCGGCTCCTGCAACAGCGCGCTGCGCGTGAAATGCGTGGAGAGCTGATCCAGCTCGTAGTGCAGCATGCCCTGCGCGTGGCGCCAGCCCTGCTCGGGCCAGAAGAAGTGCATGCCGACGCATTCGATCAGGATGCACAGCAGCAGCGCGCCGCACAGCACGCCGAAGAAGCGGAACGGCAACGTGACCAGGCCGGCGATCAGCCCCTGCTGTCGTTGCTGCTGGCGCTGGGCCGCGACGGCCGGATCGCTCATGTTTCGGCCTCTTCAGCGGCGGCCATCTGCTTGAAGTCGTCCAGCAGGTCTTCGGGCAGCGCCTTGTCCTGCAGGCCGGGGATGCCTTGGTTCTCCCACCAGTCGCCTGCCTCGACGTAGTGCTGTCGCATGTAGCCGGCCAGCTCCTGCAGATCCTCCGGCATGGCTTCGTCGGGGTCGGGTGCCGGCAGCGGCATGCGGACTTTCCAGAGGTTGCCGCCCTCGGTCAGCGCGAAGCACTGCCCCTTGGGCAGCGCCACCACATGCGCCGGCTCGATCAGCGGCACGCTGTTGCTGCTGATGCGGTCCTGGGTGTTGGACGTGAAGGCGGTAGTGCCGCGCGGGTCGGAGCTGTCGGTGGCGCCGCTCATCAGTGCCGTGGCGTACACCTCGACCTTGGGCAGTTGTCGCGTCAGCAGTTCGGCGGTGGCGGTCTCACGCACGCGCAGCATGAACAGGTTGTTGAAGTTGCCGACCACCTGGCCGGCCTTGGCACGGTTGCCGATGCGCGCCTCGATGTCGCTCAAGGTCTGCGTGTAGGCCGTCACCTGTACGCCGGCACCGCCGCCCTTGTTGACCATCGGAATGAACTCGTCGCCCATGAGTTCATTGAATTCGTCGGCGTGGACGTTGATCGGAATCTTGGTGCCCGCCGCTGCGCCGGGTAGCCCGTCGTCGATGCCGAACTTGTAGATGTGACCGGCGACCGAGACCAGATCGCTGAACATCGAGTTGCCCACCGCCGCCGCGACCTCGGCGTCGGACAGCGCATCCAGCCCCACGTAGACCACCGCGCGTTTGCGGATGACCTGCATCCAGTCGAAGATCGGTCGCGGGTCGGACAGGTCGGAATAGTTCGGTGCGAGCAGTTGCGCGATCTTGCCGGTGGTGAGCTTCTCCAGCAGCGGCAGCAGCGAAGCGACGATCTTGTCGAAGTACGTCCGGTCGTAGCGCACGGCGCTGCGCAGACCGTCGAGCACGGGGTCATAGACGCGCACTTGGGACAGGTACTGTTCGAGGGCCACCACGCGCTTCTCGCGCCCGATCATGTTGCGCGGGATGTTCTTGTCGTTCAGCTTGGCTTCGAGCTGGACGATGACCTCCCAGGCCTTCGGCTCGTTCTTGGCGAAGTAGTGCTGGGCGTACTCGATGAACAGCGCGTCGATGTTGATGACGTGGCGCTGGATCAGCAGGTAGTCCGGCCGCTGTCCCAGTTCCACCAGGGCGCGCGCGATGATGTTGACGAAGCGCCAGGCGAATTCGCGGAACGCGGCGCTGTTACCTTCGCCCGAGAGCTGCCCGGCGATGCGCGTGGCCACCTCGGAGATCCGTCCGAACCGGCCCACGGCGTTGTAGCGCGCCGAGATGTCCGGCCAGCCCAGATGGAACACGTAGAACTCGCCTTCGCGCCCGGCGCGCTTGGCCTCGACGTACATGCGCTTCAACAGGTCCGCATCGCCCTTGGGGTCGAAGACGATCACTACCTCGTGCTCGCCGCGGACCTTGCGGCGGATGTCCTGGGTGATGAACAGCTCGGCCAGCCGCGTCTTGCCCACGCGCGTGGTGCCCAGCACCAGGCTGTGGCCGACGCGCTCGCCCAGCGGCAGGGTGACGTCGACCTCGTGCGGCTCGATGCCATGCAGGCGCGGCAGTCCGCCGACCGGCGGCAGCGGCCGCGCGGGGTTGAGCGGGCTGTCCCAGGCCAGCGCGCGCGCCAGCGTCGAGATGGGAAACGGTGCGAACTCAAGCCGCTCCTCCAGCCGCCGGGCGGCCCGGTAGATCGCCGTCGGCTCGACGTAGCGGCGGAACTCCGGCCGGTAGGTCTGCATCAGCCGGTGCGTGTGCCGCTGCTCCCAGCGAAAGCCCCGGCCGACGAACAGCCGTTGCTGACTCACCGGCACGTCGCGGCTGGTCATCACGTAGCGCGGCAGGCGGCGGATGTTGCGGCGATAGCGCAGGATCGCCCAGGCATCGCGCAGGCGAATCGCGCCGAAGGTCAGGAAGGCCAGCGCCGAGCCCAGGCCGAGCAGCGGATTCAGCGCGAGCGACCACGGTGCCACCAGGCACAGAATCGCGGCGCCGGTGCAGACCGCCACGGTATGAAGCTCCACCGCTGGCCGCAGCAGCACCTCGACCGCATGCGGTTGGGCCATTTGCGCACCTACTGCTCGATGCCGGTGGACGTGATGAGCACCGGGTAGTGGCGCAGGCCCAGGCGCTGGGCCAGGTCGTCGCCGGAGGCCGGCGAGAGGGTCAGGCCGGGCGCCAGGCGGCGCAGCTCTGCGAGTGCCGCCGCCGATTCCACGTTGACCACCAGGCCCACGGCGCCCAGCTCGCGCAGCGCGGCCTGCCGCTGCCGCAGCCAGGCGCGCGACCGCTCGTCGTCGCCGATCAGGAACAGCGCCGTCAGGCCCGGCGCCCGGATGACGCGGCGCTGCACCTCGCCCGGCGACAGTTGCGCCGAGCGCACCGGCAGCATGGCGGCTTCGGCGTCGGCTGCGTTACCCACGCGAGGGACTGGCATCGGGGCCGGCGGTGCGGCCTGATCCGGCTGGGGATTCAGCGGCCGGTAGTACGGCAGCGCGGAGTCGCCGCCGCGGTCTTCGACGACGATCAGCGGCGCGGAGACGGTCTGGGCGAAGACGGTGGTCGTGGACAGCAGCCCGATGGCGGCGATGAGGACGGTGTGGTTCATGGCGTGGTGGCCTGGAGGGTTGGAACGGGAACGCCGGGGTCGATCACGCGGGTCAGGTGCCGATGCACACTGCGCCGGTAGCGCGCTGCGGGTGCCCCGCCGGCGGGCCGGTGGTAGCGGCCGATGGCAAGCAGCCAGTCCTCGCCCGGCGTGTGCTGTTCGCGCAGGATTTCCGCGGCGACGGCGAGATTGCGGTACGGGTCCAGCAGCTCGCAGGGCTGCGTGTAGCGATGCGCGTGGTAGCCGAGATTGACCTGGCCGAGACCGGCGTCGATGCGATTGGCCGGCGTGTGGGCGAGCGCACGGTGCAGCCCCGCGCAGGCCTCGGCGCGGGTGGCATAGCGCTGCGGCGTGCCGGCGACGTTGAGCGACCACGGCCAGGGGATCAGGCGCCCGCGCAGCATGGCGCCGCTCTCCTGCAAGGCCACCGCGTACAGCACCGCCGCCGGCACGTCTGCACGATGCGCCGCCAGTTGATAGGCCGGCGGCGGCACTTCCCGCGCCGGCGTTGCGAAGGCCGCGGTGCCGGTGGCGAGCAGCAGCACGGCGCAGGCGCAGCGGATGGTGACGCGGGATGGCCGACGCTCCCGGCCCGGAGTACCTATTGCCGCTGCCATTGGCCGTTCACCTCGCGCACCACGGCCGGCAGATCGCCGGGGAGGCCGAGCGACAGCCAGCGCCCCGCATCGTGGTTGAGCGTGATGGTGCGAGCGCGCACCCTGGCCGGGTCGATGCCCGCCTGGGTGGCCCACTGCCGGATGCGCGCGTCGTCCTGACGGCTGCCGACCATGTAGAGATCGAAGGCCGTGCCGGCCGCCTGCAACTGCTGCACGCGCTGCGCGCACGGTGCGCAGTCGGCCTTGACGAAGACCGCCAGGCGCCCGGAGCCGGTGTTGCCGGCACCCTGCGCCTTGGCGCCGGGCAGGCTCACGCGCGGCTGGCCGGGAAACAGGCGCTGCCACGCCGCGTCGTAGGCACGCTGGTAGGCCAGCGTCTTGCCGACGCGCCGGGCCTCGGCCTGCACCTGCAGCTCGGCGTAGCGCCTGCGCTCCTCCTCGCTGCGGGCCTCGATGCCCAGCGTCGTGAGCGGATCGAGCTGGGGCGAATAGACCCCGAGCGGCCCCTGCATCAGTTGCCGGTAACGCGCCCACTCCTCGGAGCGAAGCCCCCACTCCCGCGCCTGCCTCTCGTCGAGCGCGGCATCAGCGCCCGGCTGCACCTGGGCGGGCACCAAGCGCGAGTTCGTCACCGGGGCCGGCTGGGCGGATGCGTCGAAAGCGGCGAACAGGACGACGGCAGCGAACAACGGCCGCAGGTTCATGGCGACCCCCTACGGCACCGCAACGCGCTGCGTCTGGCCGTTCACCTGGAACACGCCCGCCTGCGCCTCGATGGACTGCAGTTGCCAGCCGCCCGCGGCGTCGCCCTCGCGCAGCAGCCGGGCGCCCGCGAGCGAGGCCGCGGCGGTGGAGGTGATCGACAGAAAGCGCTCGCCGCCACGCAGTTCCACGCCGAGCACCCGGAACGGCGGCTCCGGCACCTTGGGCTTCGTCACAACCGGAACGCGCGGGCGAGCAGCGGATGCAACCTGCCGGGTCTTCTCCAGGCGGGTTTCGATTCCATTCACGCGCGCCTGCAGCGTCTGCAGGTCGATGGCCAAGGCCCTCGCCTCGTCGGCCTCTTCGAGGCGCGTCATCCGTTCGTCCAGCGCCTGCCGCGCATTGGCGAATTCGGCCTGGCTGATCGGCGCCGGCCGGCGCTTGTCCGCATCGGCCTGTCGTTCGAGATCGGCCACGCGCAGGCCCAGCGCGTTGACCTGCGCATCCTGTGCGCTGCTCTGGGTCTGTTCGGCGAGCCGCGACAGGCCGACGCTGTTGATGAGTGCTACAGCACTGATGAGCAGCAGCCAGAAGGCCGCGGCGACCTTGAGCCAGCGCGTGCGGGAATTGCGCTCGGATGGCGCTTGGGGAAAGGTCATGGCTGCATCTCCTCGGGCCGGTCGGCGTCCGGCGCGGGCGTGGCGGTGCCGGGCGGGTTGGCGGAAAGGAAGGTGGGAGCACCGTGCCGGCTGAAGCAGACCTGGCGGCTCAAGTCATCGACCGACAGCTCCCAGGCCGGGCCGGCAAGGGTCAGCAAGGCATCGCGCAGCATCAGCGGGCCCAGGCGCAGGTGTGCGGCAGGCAGCGGCAGCGCGTAGAGGGTGGCGGCTTCGGCCGCATCGCAGAGCCGGTAGCCGGAGCGCAGGAGCACATGGCGCATGGCGTCACCCACGCTGGCATCGAGCATGGGCGGAATCGAGACCTCCACCGCCTGTTGCAAGAGATCACGCTGCGCAGGTTCCGGCACCAGCTCGACCAGGGTGTAGCGGCCATAGCGGGCCACCGGAACAAAACCCGGCTCCGGCGCGACGGCGGTTGGCGAAGCGGCCAGCACCGCTGGCGCAGACGGTGCGGCGGTCGTGGCGCAGCCGGCGGCCAACAGACTGCCGGCCAGCAAGCCAGCGGCGAGGGCCAGGCGGTGAACAGCGCGGATGGATGGTTGCATGGAGGGCGCTTCCCTGGAACACGGAGCGCTCACCATCGCCGCCGCTTGGCCTGCGGGCAGCAAACAAAACGCACTGACGCCCGCCCGAATACATGGCGGGGCGGCGCCATGAACTGTCATACGCCCAAGAAAAACGGCCCCGAAGGGCCGTGGAAAGGAGCCGGCGACCCCGAGGGGCCGCCGGCATGGGTACATGGATCAGGCCGTGACAAGCTGCCGGGCCAGGGCGACCTCGACGGAATCGCCATCCTGGTTCAGAACATCCAGGCCCGACTCGGGTACGTCGCCCGAGGTGCTCTGCGAGACCATGATCTTCCTGGCCATCAGCCCCAGGCAGGTCATCTGCGAGGAGTTGGCGTAGCCGAGGTAGATCACGCGCACCGGCTGCTTCTGGCCGATGCGCCATGAGCGCCGGGCGGCCTGCTGCAACGAATACACGTTGTAGCCGGACTGGAGGAACACGATGGTCGGGAACTCCAGCAAGTCCAGGCCGGTTTTCACCAGCTCCGGGTTGGTGATGAGCACGTCGATGCCGCGGTCCAACTGCTCGGCGATCCAGTCCTCGCGGCGGGAGGCATCCACGCTCGCGCGCAGCACCGCCACCTTGAAGCCTTCCTGCTCCAGCAGCACCTTCAGGCGCGACGTGGTGTCGCGCGTGCCGGTGTAGACCGTATAGACCAGGATCTTGCGACCTTCTGCTTTCTCCTGCTTGCAGATTTCGATCAGCTCGCGCTCCTTGGGCATCACCTCCAGCTCGTTGAACTGAGCCGGCACGAAGGCCAGGGTGTTGCGCGTGCGTGGATGCACCACCGTCTCCGACCGGAAGCAGCAATCCGGCCAGGCCAGCAGCACGTTGAGGACCACACCCAGCAGCGTCGTGTCGCGCTTCGCCAGGGCCTGCTTCAGCTCCGCGGTCAGCCGTCCTGCCAGATCGCGATAGGCCGCGGCTTGCGCCGTGTCCATCGTGACCTCACGGAACTCCTCGTCGTAGGGCGGCAGCACGTTGCCGCCGATGTCCTTCAACTTGAGGAAGACGGTGAACGGCAGAACGCAACGCAGCACGCCCTTCGGACCGAAGCCCGGCGCCTTGACCGTGCGCACCGATACCTTGGTGCCCTTGGCGGTCTTGTGCGCCGTGCCCGTGCTCTCGGAGTAGATGTCCTTGAGCACGCCGTGATCGCGCATGAACGCCATCGCGGCCGACGTCATGGAACCTTGCTTGGTCGGCCGGTAGCCGTCTTCGATCATCCGCCCAGGCAGGGCGCGGAACAGCAGGTGGAACAGGTCGTCGCCGTAGCCGCCCATCAGCGTGCCGGTGAGCAGCAGCGTCTTGCGCGCCTTGGCCGCCAAAACCCCCATGGCCTGGCCCTGTGCGGAGCCGCCGTTCTTGTACTCGTGCGCCTCGTCGGCGATGAGCAGGTCGAACGTGCCTTGGGGAAGCTGCCTCTTGATGAACTCGGACGGCTGGTAGCCGCCCTCGCCGAAGCCGAACTCCATGTTGGCCATCGCACGTTCCATGCGATGGGCTTGCCGGTCCGAGAAGACCAACTCGCCGCGGTCGTCCATCAGGTTGATGAACTCGTGGATGTTGTCCCCGAGCATCGACGCGAGGAAGGCGTCACCGAACTTTTGCATCAGCTTCTGCGCGGTGACTTCCCCGATGGTTGGAATACGCTTCAGTGCCTTGAGCACGGTCGAGGACTGGTCGCTGGCGGACAGGCCTCTGGGACGGATCAACGACCACAGCGGTGCACGGCAGTGGCTGCACTTGCGGCGGGACTCCTCGGCTTCCAGCTCGACCGGGTTGATCGGCTCGCCGTCGAGGTCGGTGATGACATGCCCGCAATCCGGGCAGGCCCCCACGTCGCCGTGAGGCGTGCGCCGCCGAACGAAGACAGGCTTCCAGTGGAACCCCATCCGCATCCGCACGCGACCCAGGACGAAGAACTCCTGGACCTGAGCCGGCACGCCCAACTGCTCGCGCAGTTTCAGCAGCTTGACCAGCGTGTCCGGGCCATTGAGCACCCAGACCTTGGCACCGGCCACCGTCTCCTGGATTTCGCGCCGCCACTTGTAGACCAGGTGGGGTGGCGAGAGCACCAGGGTACGGCGGTAGCCTTCGGCGTTGAGCACGGCGGCGGTGGCAATACCCACCGTCGTCTTGCCGCAGCCCATCTCGCCATTGACGATCGCGGCGCGTTCGCCGCGATCGACCAACAGCTCGGTGACGGCATGGACCACATCGGCTTGCGCGGGGAACAGCTTGCGCTTGAGCTCGGCGAGGATCAGTTGCCGATGCACCCGCACCTGGCCGGTGTAGACCGGAGGATTGGCGCGGTTGAGCGAGTCGAGCAGCTCGTCGCCGAACTCGGACACGAAGTCCTGCAGGCTGAGTGTGAGGGGTGAAGCGGCCGCTTCGAGCAGGTCGCCCTGCACAGCGGTTTCGGGAACGGTATCGAGATCGAGGGACATGGTGATGCTCCAAAGAGATGGGGCATGCACCTCCCCCACGGGGCGGTGACGTGCCCCTGGGTGGGAAGAAAGAAGCGGCGCGAGGCCGCCGGATGCGGATCAGTATTCGCTGGGCAGCAGCAGTGTGGTGACGCTGCGATCCCATTCGGTGATGATCCAGAGCTTCAGGTCGCGCGTGACCTGGTAGGACGAGAACAGACGATCCTCGCCGGACTTCAGCGCGGCGTCGTTCAATCGCCGATCGTCGTCGCTCAGGTCGCCCCAGTCGCCATGAAGATGGCGGCGCAGGTACGGCGTGGGGTTGAGCCGGCCCTGTCGGACCAGCTCGTCGACGCCGGCGGTCATGACCACCTGCCCGGGCGAAAAGCGTGCTTGTGACGCGAGGTTGAGGATTGCGAGTGCCATGGTGGTTTCTCCTTCTGGAAGAAGGGGCCACGGCACCCCATCGGGGGCAACGTGACCCCGGTGGGTGGATGAAAGCGACGGCGAACCGTCAGGGAACAGCGATCAGCGGATGGTCAGCACTTCGCCCCACGTGGGCGAGCCCAGCGTCAAGTCCCATGCACGAATGACCGGCACGAACTTGTCGGTGAGGATGCGCGTCTCGGCCACGGAGCCGTCGTCGCGTTCGGTGTATTCCGTCTGGAGCGTCTTCTCCTTGTGGGTGTCACCTTTGACGACGAGCACGCGCCCGGTCTTGGACGTCACTACGCCGGAAATCGCGCCCGCGGCCAGTGCCAGGGCGAGATGCCAGTGTGACAAGGCCCGCGCGGGCGGACGCAGCGACTGCTGCGCGGCGCCCAGGTGCGTATCGAGCGCCGGCCAGAGTCCTTGCAGCCGGCCGACTTCATCGGCGAACTGCTCGGGCTCCATCGTCACGCGATAGAAGTGCTCCGGCTCGGCCGGGCTGGCAGGGACGGTGTACGGCAGGAACGGCCATTCGAGCGGCAGCTCCTCGGCTTCGGCGTCGCCCTGTCCGATCTGCAGCAGCAGACCGCGGGTGGCCTTGACCGAATCCGATGCCTGGTCGCGCTGGCGAACCCGGCGACCGAAGATCACCACCTGCTTGAACTGCGTTTCCACCGCACGGTAGATGCGCAGGTCGGCGAAGTGGCGCGTCAGCCATCCGACCAGCTCGGGGTCGAGCACGTAAGACGGCACGATGAAGATCAGCACGCCGCCGTATTGCAGCAGCGGCAGCGCGCGCTGATAGAACAGCTTTTCCAGCCGCGCACGGCCCTGGCCCTGATAACCGATGTTGCCGTTCACGTCCTTGCTCAGGTCGCCATACGGCGGGTTCAGCCACAGCAGCCCGAAGGACTGGCGCGAGATCAGCGTGTCCATCAGGTCACCGTGGATGCAGCGATCGACCAGTTGCCGTGCGTGGCGGGCACGCTCGGCGTCGTACTCGACGACGAAGGCCTGGACCTGCTCGCGCCCGAGGGCGTGGGCGGCTTCGGCAATCGCCACGCCTTCGCCGGCGCAGGGATCGAGGATGGACATGGAGCCGGGAGACGGCGCCAGTGCGGACAAGGCCCGCTCCAGCGTCGGCTCGTCGGTGGGGAAGTAGCCGTTACGAATGAAGTTGCGCGCCAGGCGCGGAAACATGAGTGCCATGGATTTCTCCTGATGATGGATGAGGGAAGGCGGGCACGCGCGGCGCGCATGCCCGTGGGGATGGCTCACGCCACACGCCGAAGCGGTGCGTTCGCGGCCAGTTCGTACTGCGTGGCGCCGAGGGTGCCGTTGCGGATCAGCTCGCCCAACGCCTTCGTCAGCGCCGGGACATCGAGGGCCAGCCGATGGCCTTCCAGCGGCCCGAGGGCCAAGGGAAGACCGGTCAGCATCCGCCGTGTCTGCAACAGCTCCAGCACGGTGTCGCGCCAGTGGTCGAGCAGTGGCAGCGGGCAGGTGTCCTGCACCAGCGTCCACAGCCGGTCGAGCCGGTGAGCGGAATCCCTGGGCAGAAGCGCCAGCGCGCTGGCGTTGGCCTTGTCTGGCTTCACGCAGCGACGATCGAACAGCCACACATTCGTCAGCGAACCGAACAGCGTTCGCCGATAGGCGCGGGTGATGCGCTTTTCCAGGTTCTCGACATTGCCGACGAAGACCGGGATGGATGCGCCCTGCTCGGTGATGACGTGGAACTGATCCAGTCCCTGTTCATCCCGGCCGAGGGTCAGGCGGGCGAGGAACTCCTGAACGGCGGTGTCGCGCGCCCAGATCGAGAGAAAGACGAGATTGCCCTGCTCGTCACCGACGCAACCGTCGGCCATGAGGTCGGGGCATTCGTCGATGCGGTACAGCGGTTTCGCGGAAGAAGGTGCAGGCATGGTGATGTCCTCTTGAAAATGAAGGAGCAACCACAGCCCGCGGGGCCATGCTCGCCCCGGTTGGGTGGAAGGAAGATGCGTGCCGCTAGACAGCGCGCCCCGCGTGGAAGCGGTGAACCCGCTCGCGCCACTTGGGGCTTTGCACCGGCGCCATGTCGAGATAGCGCAGCGGGCACGAGTAGTAGTACGGATGCACGGACTCATCGAGGGACTTGTAGCCCCAATCGCCGCCCGAGCTTTCCAGCAGATGGCAGCCGATGTAGCAGACGGACTCACCGGCCGCGAGGCCCATGACGCCCGCCTGCCTGGCGGTGATGCGAACCACGGTCCACAGAACGTCGCCGTCCAGCGTGTGGTCGATGACTTCGCAGCAAGCGCGTTTGGACGCTTGCGGAGCGAGCAGCTCGCGGATCAACTGATCGCGCGTCTGACGAACGAAGGTCCAGCCCATGAGGGTCTCCTTGAAGAAAAGGCCGGAGCCCTCCCCGTCGGGGGAGAACCCCGGCGGGTGGCGGTATGCCGCGCAAGGCGGCGGATGGATCAGGCAGCTTTGAGGTGCCAGTCCTGGGACAACGGAGCGAACTCGTAGCCCAGCTTGTCGAGACGGTCGCGCTGCTGACGCAGCACACGACGATCCACGGTCGCATCGAGCTTCACGGTCTCGCCCAGGGGCCACAAGGCACCGAACAGCGCCGCGTCGTCTGCCTCGGCCGAGGCCGCAGCGGACACGGGAGCCGGTTCGCTGCCGAACGGCGTGGTATCGACCAGGGGATCGCGCGGACTGCGCGGCTTCGCCTTCGGCTTGGCCGGGGGCGTTGCCGGCACGGGCGCCTGCGCCTCCTCGTCGATCGGATCGACTTCCTGCGGACTCAGCCGGCGGGCTTCGTCGCGGCTCAGGGCGTCGATGTTGGACAGTGTCATCCCGCCCAGATGGGCGCGGATCTCGATGACCATGCGGCCGTTGGCGTTGTACGTGGAGGGGCGAATCTCGACGATGACGAAATCACCGTCGTACTTGCCCTCGCGGTACTGATCGAGTTCGGCGTTCTTCACGACGAACTCGCCGATCGAGGTCGCCAGGCGGCCGACGTTGAAGTCGCCGTTCCTGCCGTGGATGGTCTTGATGGCCAGTTGGCCGGGGATGGTGATCATGAAGGTCTCCTGCGGACGAAGAGAAGACAAGGCCCCGGGGATGGGGCCTTGCGGATCAGAACGACTCGGCAGCGGCCAATGCGGGGGCATCGGCTGCGTCGTCGGCAGCATCGGCGACGGGCTCGGAAGGCTCCGGTGCCGAGGCTTGCTGCGCGGCGGGCGCGTCGGACGTCACAGGGACTTCCGGGTCCCGCTCGTCGGTCTCGGTCGGCTTGGGCTCGGCCTTGTAGACGAGCTTGCCGTCGACCTTGATCCAACTGACGAACAGCAGGCGGGCCTTGAGGCTCACACCCTGCTCGCCGGCACGCTTGCCCTTGGAGTAGGTGAAGGTGTCGGTCCACAGGTCGCCCATGCGGAAGCCGATCATCACCTTCTTCTCGGCGTCGACCGCCTGAATGCAGCGGCGCACCAGGTGCTGCGCTTCCGATCCCGATACGCGCGTGTCGAAACGCACATACGAGACGTCATCGCTGGGACCGTTCAGAGCCGCGATGTCGCAGGCCAGGAACGCATCGCCTTTCTTGGGCTTCACTTCGCGGATGCGATTGAGGTACCCGAGGCCGGTGATGTGCAGATCGAAGTAGGACTTTTCGTTGGAAGTGGTCATGGTGAATCTCCTGAGAACAATGAGGCGGAGACACACCCGACCCAAGGCGGGGAAGGTGTGGAACCCCCGCGTGGGTTGATGGAACAGCTTGGTGGCATCGCCATCGAGAACCGATGGCCGTTCGCGCATGGATGCCGGTGCGAACTGGTGTGATCAACGCGGTCGGAACCGCGTCGCAGCCTTGAAGATCGTGGCTGCCTGGGCATGTCGCTGACGGACGTCAGCGGAACATGGCGGGAAGCGTGGCGCCGGGACGGCGCGCAGGCGAGCGGCAATCGGCACTCGCGGCTGTCCGCATTGCCGGGAAGAAAGAGGCCCCCGGAGCGGGGGCCGGGGATGGGCGGTCAGTTACCGCTGGGCGTGGGAGGAACCGCCTGCAGCGACAGGTGTGTCGCGGTGGCGGACACGTCGAGGTCGTCCTCGCTGCGCAGGATGCGCGCAAACACGCCCTCCTGCGGATCGAAGAACTCGCCGAAGTCGTCGCCGCCGAACTCGGCACGCGCCAGTTCCCACCAGTCGTCGAAGGCATCGACATCCGGGTTGCAGCCGGCGGCATAGGCGATGGTCTTCTGGCGACCATCGGGTCGACGCTCGCCGCGCTCGGCCAGGAAGTACACGCCCTGATCCTTGACCAGGATGACGCGGCATTGATTCGCCACCGCTTCGGCGAGCACGGGCCGCAGCTCCGTGCCTTTGAATCGAACAGTCATGGGTGTGATCTCCAGGGAGGCAGGAAGAGAGGCTTCCCGCCGCGAAGGCGGGAAGCTGCTGGGAGGTCAGTGCCGGACAGCCTTGCGACCCGACAGGCACTGCACGCGGATGCGCCGCCAGCTCCCGTCGTCGATCAGCCGTTCCAGCGTCTCGCCGAGGGTGTCGAAGAACACCTCATCGACCCGTTCGACCAGCTCGCCGTCGCGGTGCAGCTCCACCGCGTAGAGGTCGAGGCCACGCTCATACAGCACGGTGACGCGACCCTGGAACTTCATCGTGGCGACGGTGAAGCCGATGGCCGGTGGCGTGCGGATGATGTCGGCGGGCAGCGGATCGACCCAGGTGATGTCCCGCGCACCGGCATCCACCAGCATGTGGGTGATGCGCCGGAAACCGTCGGGAGCGGGCAACTGCTCCAGTTGGTCGACCAGTTCTTGCAGCTCGGGGCAGCGCGGCTCGGGGATCGGCAGCTTCGCCGGTGCGGACCCGAGCACGAACCGCTTCACCGTGTAGGGCTGGCCGTCGGCGGTGAACTCGGTCTGCTCCTCGGGCGTGTCCGCCCGCTGACCGTCGAAGCGGCGTCTGACATAGGGTTCGACCTGCACCTTGGCGCCCTCGTCGGGCACCTCGGTCACGAGCGTGCGATCGAGCACCGCGAACTCGGCTCGCCCCGTCTTGACGACGATGGCCTCGTCGGTGGTGGCGATGACCTTGCCCTCGAAAGGCTTCGGGTCGATGTGAAAGCCCAGCGTCGAAACCTTGGGCTGGCCGTCGAAGATGTTGAACTTGAACGAACGGACGTTGGTAGGCACATGACCGACAACCAGCGTTGGCATCTGTGCACGGATGGCTTGGGTATCCATCGGGAGACTCCTTGTGGCAACCAAGGGACTCCCGCCCGCAAGGGAGGTCCGTCCCTTGAGGGTGAGGTGGATGGACGCGAGTGCGCCCGGGGAACGAAACAACCAGCACGGCGAACCGCGCCGCAGTCTTGAAGGTCTCGACTGCCTGGGCATGCTGCCGGCAACGCCAGCGAACATGCGGCCAGCGTGCGACACATGGCGGCGGCCGTCCGCCGGGAATCGGCAATGCGCCGGCACCGCGTTCCATGAAAAGGAAGAGCCCCGCAGGGGGACGCGACGGGGGCTACTCGCCTTCGTACAACGGCAATCCGGGAACCGAACCCACGTTCGCGCCCATCCAGACGGTATTCCTCGACCTTGAAAGCGTGGTTTCGATGATGTGGCATTCATCCGTCCGGCTGTTCTGCTTGACCATGGAGTGCACTCCAAGGTTTATCCTGAAATCGTGACGGGGCAGCACGCATCCGCGTGGCTGCAACGCATCACGAACATCAACAGGAGCCTTGAAATGACTGCCAAACGCAAAGTCGAGGTGTTCAGCGCCGGCTGCCCGGCCTGCACCGATGTCGAAACCCTTGTAAAAAGCCTGGCCTGCTCCTCGTGCGAAGTCGATGTGCTCGACATGCGCGACTTGGCCGTCGCACAGCGCGCGAAGGCGCTCGGCGTGCGCTCGGTGCCGGCTGTTGCGATCGACGGCCGGCTCGCCGGCTGCTGCGTTGATCGCGGTGTCGATGAGGCGAGCCTGCGCGCCGCCGGCCTCGGCCAGCCCTGATGCTGACCATCGGCAAACTGGCAAAGGCCGGGGATATCAGCCCCGACGCGCTGCGCTATTACGAGCGCGAGAGGCTGCTCGTCCCGGCGAGCAAAACCGACAGCGGCTATCGCCTCTATGGCGAGGATGCGGTGCGGCGGGTGCGCTTCATCCAGCACGCCCAGGCTTGCGGCTTCACGCTCGCGGAGATTCGCGAACTCTTGCATCTGCGCCAGGCCGACGGCGCATGCTGCGACGACATAAAGAGCCGCGCCATCGAGAAGAAGCTCCAGCTCGCCGCCAAGATTCGCGCCATGCAGGCGATGTCGGCGGCGCTCGACGTGCTGATCGTCGAGTGCTCGGGTGGGGCGCTGCCTGTCGATGACTGTCCGATCCTGGCGGCCCTGGAAGCGGTCAGCTTTGAGGCGAAGCGCACGCCATGAGGATCGAGCTCTTCTACACGCCGGGCTGTGCCAAGTGTGCCGGGGCGACAGCGGCGCTCAAGGCGGCGGTGCAAGCCTTGTCCGGAGTCGAGTGGTGCGAGGTCAACGTGCTCGATGATCTCGACCGCGCGGTCGATCTCGGGGTGCTGACGCTGCCCGCGCTTGCCGTGGATGGCGAGTTGGTGTTCACCGCGCTCCCGACAGCCGAACAGCTCGTTGCCGAACTGCGTCGGCGCGATGGAGTGCGCAGCCATGGAGCTTGAGACGCTACGGCAGCTCGCCTCCCAAAGCGTGGGGGTCGCCAGCGGCATCAGCCTGCTGGCCGGGCTGCTGTTCAGCGTGAGTCCCTTGGCGATAGCCGCATTGCCGGTGCCACTTGCCTACGTCACCCGAGCCCGCGCGCCAAGCGAGGCGGCCCGTTACGGCCTTGCCTTCATCGGCGGCCTGATCGCCGCGCATGCGTTGCTGGGTGCCGTGGCAGGACTCGGCGGTCAAGGGGTGCAAGCGCTGGCGGGGCGCTGGTGGGGGTTGCTGCTCGGCCCCTGGCTGATCGTCTTGGGCCTGCTGTGGACCGGGTGGGTCAAGCTGCCGTTGCCGAAGGTCGGATTCAGAGCCAAGCGGGTCGGCAGTGGCTGGGGCGCGTTTGCGCTCGGCATTCCGTTCTCCGTCGCCGTCTGCCCATCCTGCGCCCCGGCGCTCGTCGTGTTGGTTGGCGCGGCGGCAGCCAGCGGCTCGCCGCTTTTCGGCGCCGCCATGCTGATCAGTTTCGCCATCGGCCGCGCGATCCCCTTGGCCTTGGCGGCGGTCGCAATGGAGTGGATCGAGCAGATGAAACCGCTCGGACGGTTCCGCCGCGCCTTTGAGCTGACCGGCAGCCTGCTGCTGATCGTCACCGGCCTGTATCTGCTCAATGGCTACTTCGCCTTTTTCCCCTGGCTCACCTGGTAGGCGCACGCGATGAAGACCGATTCGTCGCAGCTTCGGCAAAACGCCGTCAGTTGGCTGACGCTGTTCACCGCGACCGGCACGCTGGTCTGCTGCGCGCTGCCGATCCTGTTCGTCACGCTGGGCCTGGGCGCCGCCGTGGCGGCCGTCACCAGCGCAGTGCCGTTCCTGGTCGCGCTGGCCCTGCACAAGGCTTGGGTGTTCGCGGGTTCCGGACTGATGCTGCTCGTTTCCGGCTGGCTGCTCTACCGGCCTGGGCGAGCCTGTCCGAGCGACCCCGAGCTGGCGCGCCTGTGCGAGCGAGCCGACCGCTGGAACCGGCGGATTCATGGAATCTCAGCCGCCCTCTGGGGCGTCGGCCTCTTCGCCGCCTATCTGGCGCTGCCGATCCGTATCTGGCTCGGGGTCTGAGCGTCCCATCTTCGAAGGAGATCATCGTGATGCAAAGATCCCATCTGAAACACTTGGCAGCAGCTTTGGCGCTGTGCTTGCCACTGATGGCCTTCGGCGCGGAGCGCCTGGTGGTGGACATTGCTGTCAAGGGCATGACCTGCCCGTTCTGCGCCTACGGGCTGGAGAAGAACCTCGGCAAGGCGAGCGAAGTCGATCATGCAAGCGCGAGCCTGAAGGGGCAGAACGTCCGCATCGTGCTCAAACCCGGTGCGCAGGCCGATCTCGATCGTTACAAACAGCTCATCCATGATGCCGGCTTTACCCCCGGCGAGGCGAAGGTATCCAAGGAAGAAGCCAAATGAATGTCCCGCCCGGAAACATACTGGCGCTGGCCATGCTGTGCGCCTGGGCGGGGGCCGCCAATGCCGCGCCGCTCACCTTCAATACGGCCCTGCCCATCTCCAAGGACGAGTGGATTCTGCGCGAGCAGTTCGTCTACATGAAGAGCACCGACGACCCATCGTCGATGAACCGCCGCATGGAGGTTTCTGGCCTGATGTCCGTGTTGGGTTACGGGGTCAGCCGCGACTTTGCGGTCTTCGCCGTGCTGCCTTATGCCGACAAGCGGCTGTCCGTGAACGTGGGCGGGGCGGACGTGACACGCAGCCAGGCAGGTTTCGGCGATGCGACATTCATGGGCCGCTACACGGCCTTTGAAGCCAACGCGACAGGGCATACCTTCCGCATTGCGCCGTTTCTCGCCGTCACGGCGCCGACCGGCGACGACCGCGCATCCGATCGCCTGGGACGGCTGCCGCCGATGCTCCAGCCGGGTTCCGGCTCTTGGGACTGGCAGGGAGGCGCAGTGGCGTCCTTTCAATCGCTGGATTGGGGCGGCGATGTTCAGATTGCCTATCAGCGCAATGGGGAAGCCAGCGGCTTCCGGGCCGGCGCGGTCAGCCGTCTCGATCTGTCGGTTCAGCGCCGGCTGTGGCCCGGCATGTTGGGCGAAGGCGTCCCCAGCTTTCTTTACGGCGGGCTGGAGGCCAACCTCATTCATGTCGCCAAGGATCAGGTCAACGGGACTGACGATCCAAACTCGGGCGGCACGACGCTGTTCCTCACGCCCACCGTGCAGTACGTAACACGCAAATGGGTGCTCGAAGCGGGCATTCAGATACCGGTCTCGCAGCGCCTGAACGGCAGCGCGCTCAGGAACGATTACATCCTGACCACCGGCTTCCGTCTCAACTTCTGATGCAGTGGCGTGCCCACGAGGCGCGGCGTGACCGGACTCAGGATCGATCAGGCTGTTGATCTGGCGCTCGCTCGGGTTCGCGCTCGCAGGTCCTGGCTCGCGCCTGGAAGCGCTGATAACACTCCAGTCCGCAGAAGTGCTCGACGTACTCGGCGCCTTCCGGCGTGAAAGCGGCGTCGAGCGGGATTTCCTTGCAGCAGACGCAGCAGTCGACAGTCACAGCTTGGTTGCTCGTCATGGCTATCCTCCTCTCACGAAGCGGATGAACTCGTCGGCCGGTCGCGGCGCGGAGAACAGGAATCCCTGCACGGCGTCGCAGCCGGCCTGGCGCAACACGTCGAGGCTGGCCGGTGTCTCGACGCCCTCGGCGACCACGTCCATGCCCAGGCCGTGCGCGAGCTGGAT